>NZ_KQ758647.1:0-50773 GCF_001457055.1 Priestia veravalensis
CTGTCTTGCCGCAGATGATGTAGATGTTTTGCACGCTCGTAAAATCCTGTTTCATCCCTTCAGCTCCTTCATAATGGTTTGGATAATGCGCTCATCTACGCCATTGAAGAAGGAAATTTCAGCCACAGCGGTTTTAATTACACAACTTGGCTCAGCAGTGTATTGGAGAGAATGATTCGAAGAAATTTCAACTGGAATAGGATCGAGTTTGACGGGAACAATGGTTAATTTGTTTGTAGACATAATGGCACCTCCTTTGATTGATACATTTATCGTACCGGAGGTGCCTGATGTTTTATATGCGTTGTTTGATTACGGGCTTACACTTTACTTATAATGACTAAATTTCTATAAAAATTACCTAAGATTTTTTCCAATTATTTATTATTAATAAGGCACTTCACAATTTCTTAATACCCATTAGATGTTAAAACTTGTTCAATATATTTTTCGAAAGCATGTTCACTAATATCCTTGTTTAGCTCTTTAATAAAAGAAAGGTCAATGTTGAGGCATAATGTTTCATTTATCTTTAGATTAATAGAATCAACATTTTCTTCATATGCTTTAGCCAATTCTAAGTAGGAAATACTATACCTTAATAAGGATATTACGGTATCACCCATTTCAGAATCAGTAAATGATTTTATATGGAAAACTAATTCCTTTTCTTCATACTCATAATCTTTAATTGTAAGTTTAGATACCAGTAAGTGTTGGTTTAATGCCGAAAGCTGTTCATCAAACTCAAAATTGGAAGAAGTTTCTGGAAATACTTTATGTAGTTCATAATAAAACAGTTCATAAGCTATCGCAATTTGTTTAGCAATACATGAGAGCTTAATGATCTCATCCTTAAGTTCGTTAAAACTAATTTGTGCATAACTTGGATTATTTTTACTCCCTTTTTTATATGTAATTTTCTCATTTTTTGCATCTATACTATAGTCAAAATGTGCATCAGCATTTCTTAGGGAGTTATCAGTTTGAACATAAAGGATTGGAAAATTGTTAGCAATTGTCTTAAAACTTCCATTACTTGAGTAATTATAATACTTTTGCGAAAAAAAACGTTTATCAACTTCTGATAAATTGATATTCGGATTATCACTGTATTCAAGCATGAAAACTATTGGTGTTAATAAAGGGTTCAATACACCCTCGATTGTGTCTTTTAAATTATCTAGATGCATCATTATTATATCCCTTTTAGATATATTTTTCTGATTAATAGAATTTTGTGCTTGTGCTTTTGAACTCATATAGGTCATATTGCGAAAGGCTTTAAGCCGTATTTTATCAATTTGTATATAGTTTGAATTGAAAGCAGCGTTATTTATTTTAAAAAAGCTATGGAACAGTTCTAATATACTGATTACCCTTTTATCGATCTTATCTACTTCATTACAATTATTAATTCCAACAATACTTAATTCTCTAACATATTTGGAATATTCTTGTATCAAACTTGGATATTGTTGTATACCATTACTATTAACCTCATTTATGAGATTATTAGTAAAGGGTTTATATTTTATTAACCATTCATTTATACCTTTAGAAGTGATTGATAAATCTGGATCACTTTCCATTAATAATTCAAAATCAATTACGTTTCTTACTTTTTTCAATACTTCTCCTCCTTTTCTATATATTATTTCTACAGGCAGTAACTTAGTTATATTACTTCACTACCTTCAAGTTGTTTCATTGTTGGTAAATATAATGTCTGAATTAATGGGTTTATTATTCCAGAAGATAAAAAATCGATATATTCTTGATTTATCCTCATCTTCTTTTCAAATGTTTTATATGCTTTATTTGTTTCGGTGTACCTATTATGTATTGGTTGTTCCGCTAAAAATAATAATTGCTCCAAATATTTCCTTGCAAATAACTCATCTAGTCCACTTAAACAATATATGTCAACAGTATAGAAATACATATAAGGGCTCTTTCTATATATTTTATTTATTATGTTACCTTCAAAATCCCTTTTTGGTATTTTCCTTCTTTCATCTACCCACTCAGGCTTTTCAGGCATTTCAATATTAACCTCATAGGTAGTACTTTTTCTATCAGTTGCCATTAGATGCGTTCTAATTCGTTTATAAATGTTGTCACCTTCTCCTACATATATTGCATTACCTTTTTGATCACGAAAAACATAGCAACCACTTTGATCAGCATATTCTCCTAATGTTTCAACATCATTAATCTGTATATTTTTTACGATACTTTTAATTCCTTGTAACTGCGTATTTATAATAGAGGGTTCATCAAGACCTGTTGTTTCAAAGATTTCTGCATAAAAACCAAAACTATCATCACCATCGGAATGTGTCTTTTCTTTTAATGAATTATAGACAATTCGCCTATTATGTGTTGCTAATAATTCCTTCTCACTCTTTGGATTTGGTGCCAAAAACCTCACTCCCATTTTTTATTTTACTTATAGAAAATAATACCATACTGTTATATTTTAGTAGAGTAAGAAACCATTTCAAAGAGGGTGATTTCGACTATCTCTATTACTTTCAGCTCCTCCTTATCAAACTATACTTGTGGTTTTCTCTTATACGGCTTTAGAGCTAAAGCAGATATCCCTAACATCTACAATCTAATTAACAGAACTGATAATAAAGGTCCATTCTTTTGGAATGGACCTTTTAGTGTTACTTAATTTTTAGGTTTACCGTTATTTATGATACGGTTCTCCGTGATGTATCTAAATGAGGTTTTTTATCGTTGTATTAATAAATTCTATAGCCTTAAATAAGTAATCATTCATTTGCTCATTCCATAGGGCTAAGAATACCAAGAAACTTCCTAGAAAAATAACAACCTTTTTATATGAAAGCCGGCTTTTGGAATCATCCACAAACATTACAGCACCAGGAGATAAATTTCTCGTATATATGGTAGAATTTAGCGGGACATCTTTTCCTTTTTCTGATACTACAATTAGATTTTCACCATTTTCACCTTGTGTAATATTAATATCATAGAATAAACTTAATATCGGATTGATATGGTAAAGGTTATTATGCATATAAAGATATCCTATTACTAGAAAAAGCACTATAAATGCAAATATCGTTGGGATATTAAAGTCTCCGTCGCTGTTAGTAATATTTGAGTTAAATGAAATAAAAGGAATTATATAAGTTACTATATAATTTAAAGCTTCACTGCCCTTACTATTTATCATGACTAATTTAATTCGAAAATTAGGACTTGCCTTTAATGGTTTCTCTAAATATAATTTTAAAGTTAAAAGAGTGATTGACATAATCAACCAAATAAATAGACACAATACAAGGTTATTTATGTTCATTAGGAACAAGATAATAAATAGAGGCAAGTAAGAACTTAAGAAAAGCATATACCTAAATACTCTATTAATCATAAATTCTACTTTATCCCCCATGATATTATCCTCTCTCCTCATAAGTTAGCCTATGTTTATTCTTTGGTTAGCAAATATCCTTGTCTCACTTACTAATGTTTCTGCTGCCTCATCATTAATAATCCTTATTATTTGGTCCACTGACTTATAACTATTTTCTTCATCGATGCTAATTGTTTCCTTTTCTGAATCCAAACTAAAAAATAGACCTTCATGTATTGCTTCCTTGACCTTCTTAAAAGTCTCAAACGTAACATTCTCAAACTTACTCGCAGAACTTATCGTAAAGAGCTTCTTCTTAAAGTTCTTATTCCTGTTACAATGAGACTCTAAAACAAGAAAGTTATCTATTAAGCCGCTCCCATTAATACTTCCTAAGATAGCCTCGGAGTGCATGTTTATATGTTCTTCGTACTTAAATAAGCGTTCAAAGAAAAAGCCATGCGTTACAAAAATCTCATCATCAATACTAAATGCACAACATTTTTCATTTAACTCTAGGTGTGATACTTCTACTTTTTGAAGCAGGTCACCATCTTCATTTCCAAAACTATATAAGCTTTTTTTCGGCTTATAGAAGTTAGATTTTGAAAGTGTCGAAAATATTTGAACATGGAATTCTTTTGTTGTGTTATTATTTGTTACAATCACATCAATAACGTATCCCTTCATAGAGCTTGAAGACTCTTCGAAAACCTTCTTAGTAAGTCCAGTAGAGTTATCTTCTATGATGAGTTGCTCAATATCTAGAAAGTTCGGTACTTCACCTTTCTTCAAACACGAAACACTTTCATTACCATCTGGTGATGTATTATTGTGATATTCGAACAATTGAGCATCAATAGCATTTTCTAGATTCTTACAAATGATTGTCCTTAAATCTTCATGGGTGGACATATTCAGCTTATATAATTTAAAAGGTTCCTCTTCATCTGAAAGTAGAAATGCTGACAAACCATTAATTGAATAGTTTTCAGTACAATTAACGAAAATATCTTGTAAAACCTTAAAGTTAGTTTCCATACAATAACCTCGTTCAAAGTAGTTTAGTGATTCATATTTACTATTTTATCACAATCTTCTTTAAACGAAGGCTCTTGAATTTAAAAGTTCAATGCATAATGGAGTTGGATATCTTGAAAATTCTGTATTCCAATTCTCTTAATATAGATATTTTCTAAATGTATTCCATCAATAAACTCCAACTCTATTTCTGATGTTTTTTTGAATAACATATCGAGCTCCTTTTCATTTTCAATAACCACCATGGCTTGATACGTTGGTAACTTAAATTCTTGAATCTCTTCTCCATTACTTAGATACTCGAATAGACTGGAAAACTCACTGCGTAAGTAGTTTACCATTTCATTTGGTAAATCACCTGCAAGGTTATTAAGGTCCTTTAAGCAATAAATCATTTTCATTAACGATAACTCCTTGAAGGACTCTGTGTAAGCTCTGATACTATACAAGCTACGATTCCAACGACTGTTCCCATTAAAAAGTATTGCATTATTATTCCCCCTTTATTTTTTCAGATTAGTGTTCTTCTTCACATATACGTAAATAGATACGCCAAACGCCACGCCTGCTTTGAATAGGTCAATTGGTGTCATGAACTCACCTCCTTTACCGGAAAATCAAACACGTAAAAAGAGACGAAAACTCTTATAGAGCAAACCTCTCTGACTTGTAAACGTATTGATTGTTCTACCTTTCCGACTGCCATTTCTTCATACGAAGCTAATAGGCTTAACAAGTTCACCATCTTTCAGCAAACCAATTCCGATATCCTTCAAACCATGCTTATCCTGTAATAAGAACACAACGTTCGATGCACCGCCATCGTAGAAGAATACCCAACATGTTAGTTCTGGTTTGTTTTCATCTGGAATAGTAGCCTTAACCTCTTCGTTGCTTATGTCATCCACTGATAGGGTCCTAACGTCGGCTTTCCAGTCCTTCTGTGCTAAATGTGGATGATGCTCCTCCATGTAATTCCTGAATACATTAATAATGCTCATAGGTTATTTGCTCCTTTTCATAGGTCGATTAAAATAGAAAAAGGGGGAGAGAACTCATCCGTAATAGATGAATCCTCTCCCCCTTTAAAGGTGAAGTGTTTTGCAACTTCTTTATTGAGTTGTATTTGTATCGTATCAATCTTTCGGTCCTCATTGATGGTGATTTGACGGATGAGCAGGTGCATCAGCCTTTTCCTCTGCTCCCTGGTCAATGACTCTTGATAGGCACTTTTGAAGTTCTGCATGACCTGTTTGACCATTGAAAAGTTTATGAGTTGTGTACCACCTTGCCCCATTTGCAGTTCAATTGGAGATAGTCTCTCTTCAAGTCGTTCCTTTTCTTCATTCAAAGTGGATAACCGCTGCACAAGGTCTGCTTTTTGAATCAAATCATCCTCGTACAAACCAAGGACCTTCTCTTTCTTTTGTTGATTGGATTCTAGTGCCTTCTTCAAGGTCTCATATTCGTGTTGAAGCGGAGAAGAATCTCGTTCTTTCTTATTATTAATCCGTTCAACGATTTGCTCTATAAGCACGTCACTTGTGGCTATGTTTGATAGCTTTTCAAGTACATGAGGGTCTGCATAATCCGTTCTTACTCCATTCGAGCGACAAACCGCTGAACCTTTGTTCTTCCAAGCTCCACATACATAATACTCCAGAACCTTTTTTGTTCCGTCTTTGAGTGTATTCGTTGTCCTCCCAATCACCATTCCTGCTCCACATGCAGGACACTTCATGATACCAGTGAGCGGGAACTCGCCGTCATGTATTCGATTAGGCTTGCCGGTTCTACTAGCCATGATATTTTTCGCTTTTTCCCATGTTTCTTCTGAAATAATGGCTTCGTGCTGCCCCTTTTCAATCACAGGGTGAGGATTAATATTGTTTCTTCTCTTCTCGTTCCAATCTCTCCGGACATTGTAACGTATAAATCCTGCGTAAAGGGGGTTGCTTAGAATCGTTTTTACCCCGTTGATGGAGAAGTCTTTGTTCTTTTTTGTCCGGTGTCCTTCATTGTTGAGTTTGTTTGCGATAGATTTGTAACCATTGCCCTCAACGTAAAGGTCAAATACCTTTCGGACCGTTTGTGCTTCTGCTGGATTAACTACAAGTGTTGAGAGTTTTCTCTTTCGTTTTTCTCCTGGAACACTCACAACATCATAACCAAGCACCTGACCCCCATTCCAGGAACCCTCCTTCGCTCGTGCCAACATCCCCATTTTTACGTTTTGTGCAATATTGTCTCTTTCAAATTCAGCAATGACCGCCAACATCCGAAATTGCATTTTTCCTGCTGGAGTTTCTGTTTCGTAGCGTTCCGTAAATGAACGAAAAACAATGTTTCTCATTTCCAGTTCTTCGACAATATTTAGTAAGTCTTTTGTTTTACGAGAAAAACGATTCACCTTCCAAACGAGCACTAAGTCAAAGTCTTTACCTTTGGCATCATGTAGTAATTGTTGCAAGGCAGGTCGTCCCTTAATATTTTTCCCACTTTTACCCCTATCCACGTATTCCTTATGGACAATGTAACCTTCTCGCTCACACATTTCCCTTAGTACTCGGACTTGTTCATCAATACTGTAGCCTTCCTCTGCCTGTTCTAATGTGGAGACTCTAGCATATATAGCTGCTCTTTTCTGTGTTCCAGTTCGGCTGAATTGGTCAAGCTGGTCGTCGAGCTTTCTCGCATAGTTCGGCATCACGTTCACCCCCTTTCTTGTTTTCATCTTCAATTAACCAACGTGCTACCAGTGACAGCGGAATCCCTTGCATGGCTGCCAACCTTAAATGTCTCGTATTGAGTAATTTGCACATGTACTCAAACACTATCAATCCTTCTCCTGTAGAAGTGTCGAAAGTTTCCGTTACTGAGCAAATTTTCACACCATATCTTGCAAGCTCTCTTTCTATTTGTTGAAGTTCTTCCCCATCAGGAGAAAGCGTAAATATATCCCAAACAAGGACTACTCCGAACAAACCTTCAGCAGCATCCTCCAACATTTGCTTCAATACTTTTCTCTTTTCATGGGATTCCGAGCTTGGTTCCCAGTAGACTCTACTGACTCGATATCCAGCACGCTCACACTTTTCTTTTAATACCTGGACGTCTCGATGAATTCTGTACCCCTCCGGTTGAGTCCACGATGTATTTCTTGTGTAAATTACTATCCTGTCTTGGTTCTGCTGTGCAGTTTCATCTCTACTTATCATTGGAATCTCCTCCTTTGGGGTGTTTTGCAAGGTATTCTGTGACCATTTCTGCTAACATGTCTAAAAGATTTTGATATTCGTAGATAGAACCTTCTTTTTCGTTCATGGCAAGCTCTCCTCGTCGTAGTAATAATATATATTTCATTTCTTTGTAAGAAAGTGGGGGTAAGGGTGGTTAGCTAAAACAAAACTTTTTTCATGGGTTTTAAGCATTTGGTATTGAGCAGTTTTTTTGCTTTTTACACACCCCCTACACCCCCTTAGAACTGAAGAATATCGCCAGCGAGAGTAGGAAACTGTAAATCTTCTAAATCTATCAGCTTTACTCCGTCATAGTAGACAGTTCCTTTGACTTTCTTCTTCACAATCGGAATATTTTCACTGTCTAAAATTACTTTGAAATAGCGCCAAAATACTTGACGTGATTTCGTTCCTTTGTCGTCAATCCCCTGAACATTTAGCCATTGACTATACATATTGTAGAAGTCTGACTGTTTAGTGCGAGAACCGTCCTCTTGGACCACATGAGAGTGAAAAAAATCTCTCACTGGATTTTGCTCATCATAGTAGGCATTTTGGGTTTCTTCAATTGCTTTACAGGCACTGAACTGATAGTTATTGCTTCTCAACCGCTTCAATCCTAATATCGCCCAATTAAGAATTCCAGGCAGTTCCTTAAGCAGTTCGTCTTTTAAATCTACGTTTCGTTCTTCTTTCTTAAAGGTTCTTGAAAAAGGTACGATAATAAGTTTTCGAAAATAGCCTTCTGTAACGTCTGATGAGTCAGGAAGGTTGTTGACTAGAAACACCAAACGGCAGTATGGGCGGTAACTAATCGCAGGACGATACTTAATGTTAATAGTGATGTTATCTCCACTAACAATCGCCTTAAAGTTTTCCGTTTTAAGTGCCTTGCCACCCATTTCGTTCTCAGCAGATATGTTAAGTGATTTGCCAATCATGCTTTCCATACCAAATTGGTCATTAAACTTAGATAGAGGTACGCTGCTAACGTTTTGAGGACCCACTAATTCAGTGATAATGGAAGCCAAAACACTTTTACCATTCGCTCCACTACCATAGTAATAGACCGCCTTTTCTGCTTTGGTTTCCCCAGTCAGCCAGTATCCAATCAACTCTTGATGTACAGCGATTAGTTCAGGATTGTTGAGTGTAATATCACGCATGAAATCATCAAACTTAGGTGCTGTTGCATTCGCATCATAAGGAATGGGAATTTGAACTGTAGAAAGGTACATTGGCGAATGTTCATGTAGCCTGAACGTAGACAGATTTAACATGCCATTCTTTAAGTTGATAAAGTTGCGCCCTGTGTTCATCTCTTCAACAATAGGTGCTTCACGTTGGAGAGCTCGAATAATCTCAGTTTCATATGTGCTTTTCCAACTGTTCCATCTACCTTCATGCATCACTGCCCTGATTATTTTTCCGAGATTCACTTCAGAAAGCTCTTCATATACACCCATTTTGTTGTATAGAAAGAGTCTTCCGTCTCTTGTTGAACGCACATGGCAACGCTTGAGGAAATGCCTTGCAAAAACGTTGGCGTTAAAGTGGTATCGTTTCTTTTTGTCATCGTAAAGAAACCCTCTTTCTTCCGCCTTTCCAACCTTCAGAACTTGCCCCAGTTCCAAAAGCAATGCTTCCGGAACCAGTGAGTCAGCAATCAATTCGGCAGACTTGAATCGTTCTAAAGACTTGTGTTTAGGCATATCGTGGACATGTTCCATTAAAGCAGAGAAGAACGAATCTTCCTCTCCAACCACCTCCGTGCTAATAGCAGTTACCAATAAGGATTGTTTTTCTGGAACATCAATCTCCTGTACCAAAACTCTAAGGGTCTCCGAAGATTCTAGCAATCTTAGTTTGCTGATTGGATGATTTGATAAAAAGTTGTGAGCTTCTTTTTTATCCAGACGAACATTCTCATTTTTACTTACATTTACCTGTCCTACATCAAATCGCTCGTTTGCTTGAATAGGGTGATTTTGAGAAGCACTTGACTCCTCGCTGTTTGTATTAGGTTTACTATTGTGAAGCACCGGTCGCCTAACCTTTTTCAATGCCATTACGCTACCTCCCCATACAAGGCAAATGAACTGCAATTAATAATCTCTATAGGCTCGTTGTCCCTTGCTCCAAAGCATTTAGAGTTAAATTCAGGAAAGAAGTTAATTGAGCCATTACTTACAGATTTAACTGAGCATTCAGGGTCATCCATGTAGCAACCATCTTGAATCACAATTCCCCAAATTCCAGTCTGGTTAAGAAACTCTGCAAACTCTAGTTGTAACCCAGCGTATTGCCCTCTAGTCATTACCATCTGAAAACCCTTAGGGTAGAAGTCAATCTCTAAAAATTCTTCATGAATATTGATTCGATTCGCTAGTACTTTCTGACCTGAAAGGTCCTTTACTATTCTTTTAATATGTCTTTGCAATCCATCTCGAGAAGTGCCTTTAGGTATTGGAACCTGAGCCGCTAGACGGTAGATTGCATTGACACCGTCATAGTGGTCGTTCCTTGCCGCAGTTAAGGATGAAATTGCAATTTGATAATTATCTTTTTTTAGAATCATAATCTATACCTCCGTTGTTGTTTTGGTTTACGATTCTCATTGTATTTGGGAATTAATGAATCATCACGGAAAGATTTTAGAGGAAATGCTCAAAAAAATATTCCTTGACATAACAAAAACCTTCTGAGCCATTAACGCCCAGAAGGTTTTTGTTGTTTTTGTTCTATTAGCTCTTGTATCTCTTGTTGAATAGATGGAGGAAGTTCAAGGAAATCTGCCGTAGTATACATCTTCTTTTTATTTAATTGCGGATAAGAATTTACTACTTCAAGAAAGCATTCTTGGAATAGTAACTGCTGTTCTGCTTGCTGTCTATACAAAGCACTTAATCTCCTTAAATCATTCATATATTGTTCCTGAAATTCTAGCTTTGACTTTAGGCTGCTCAGGTCATCGAATAGAGAAAAATCATTCTTTACAATGCTCATTACCTCATTAATATTTTTCTCGCTCTCCAAGTAATAGTCATCGCTCATTTGGTCTTGCAGCCAGTCTCCAAATAACTTATTGTCTTCTTCTGTCAACTTTTGGCTTTCAATTTCTGCTAAAATCTCAATTAAGGTTGTCAGAGCTTTTTCATCTGTTTCTTGCTGTAATGTCTTTCCCTTAACCAGTTTTTTATTTAACAGGTCTAATGCTTCTTCATTTTTTGGATTTTCTAACATATTTCTAATCAACTTAACATAGGCATCTAGTTGCTCTATCGGAGCTTCAAACCTCTTAGTCTGATGCCCCAACATTTTACGGACTTTATTTATATGACTTCCAATTCTCTTTCTATTGGATTCAAACACACTGGAGTTAGTATCTTCATCTCCATAAACTTCTTTCGTTAGGTCTGTTATGTTAAAAGTATTCTTAGACACCTTAAAATCCGCCTTTCATTAAATCATTCTAAAAAAAACCGGAAATGAGAATCCGATTTTCATCTTGTACTCCTTATCTTACACTATTACATTTTATATCAATATCTCCTTCTAAGTAATCCACAAACCACCAATCTTCAAATCCTATTTTTCGTTGATAGATATTTTCGTTTTCAAGACAAATCTTTATTTCGATTTCTTCCCCATTATCTTTGCCTGTAAAATATACAAAAGACCAATCTTCCATATCGAAGGTTACACACTGATATGAGCGTTCTTCTAATTCAGTAATATACGCTGTATATATCATTTCTCAATATCCTTTTCTTGCAGTAATACTTCTTCATAAATTTTCTCGTCATTCTTCAGACAAACTAAATAGAGTGGTTGATTCGTATCAGCATTAGATGCTACACAAACCAACCACTCATGTTCTGCATTATTGTAAACACAAGAATGTACCATTACTATTTCCGGAGTAATGGTAAGCAATTCTTCTGTCACAAGTTTTTCATCAAGTTCCTCTTTATACAAAAGAACTGACTCCTCTCCAACTTGTTCTTCATCAACTTCAATTCCAAATTGTAAAGACATAAAGATAGCGAAATGTTCGGCGTTATAGTAACACATTACCCTTCCCCCCTTATATGTATCCTTTTTCTTTCAAGGATGTATACTTTCCCTCTCCAATAATAAGATGGTCCAACAGCTCAATACCCATCAGCTTACCTGCTTCAGCAAGACGTTTTGTAACATCAATGTCTTCTCTTGATGGAGTGGTTTCTCCTGAAGGGTGATTATGGGCTACCATGATGCTCGCTGCAGATGACAAGATAGCCGATTTCATAACTTCACGAGGACTAACGATGCTGGCATTTAAGCTACCAATATGGCAGACATTTATAGATACAGGTTGGTTCTTGGTGTCTAAGTTTACAACAATGAAGTGCTCTCGGTCTTTGTCCTCCAGGAAGGTTTTGAGTAAGTCATAGGCATCCTGAGGTGAACGGATACTTCTTTTCTTATAAAGAATACTAGACTCTCTAACCAATTTAACAGTTACAATATTAACTCTCTTTGCAGGTGAATTTTTCATTTATCATTACTCTCCTCTAATTAAAATTAAAGAGTATGCTCTCATGTATTATAGTAGATACGAAGCATACTCTTTTTTACTCAAATAAATAATATATACTTATAATCCCTTTCTTTACAGCCATCCATTGTTCGATGAATGAGTACGTGTAAAAAATAGAATCTTACGTTATAATGGTAAAAAATACTAAACGTTTTATGTAAATGGTGGTGATAGCAATGGCTAAAAATATTTCATTTTTAGAATTAGCTCGAAAAATACTATTAGAGACAAAGAGACCGATGACTGTTGAAGAGATATGGGACTATTCTATAAACACAGGCTACTATGAATTAGTAAACACTAAAGGAAAAACCCCCTGGAGAACGATGGGAGCACAAATTTATGTTAGTATAAGGGATAAAAAAGACTCATATTTTATTAAAATAGATTCAAAACCAAAAAAGTTCTTTTTAAAAGAATTATCAAATACAAACTGTGAAATAAATCAAATAATTAAAGATGAAGAAACAGAGGTTGAGGAACCGAAAAATTTCTCTTTTAACGAAAGAGAACTACACCCTTTTATTACATATTACGCAAATACTTTTATGAATGTTTATACCAAAACTATCTTTCATGAAAAATCAAACAAAAAGACGTATGCCCAATGGCTTCATCCTGACCTAGTTGGTGTATATTTTCCAATAGATGATTGGGATTCTGAAGTCTTAGATTTTGGAATGATTTTAGGCAGTCAGTTGATAAAAATTTATTCTTTTGAGGTTAAGAAGGAGCTAACTTTTTCTAATCTAAGAGAATCCTTTTTTCAAGCTGTATCTAATTCTTCATGGGCAAATGAAGGTTATTTAGTTGCTGCTAAGATATCACAAGATGATGAATTTATTACCGAATTAAAAAGACTATCTGCTTCCTTTGGAATAGGTATTATTAAATTAGATATTGAAGACCCGGATGCATCTGACGTAATGTTTCCTGCGAAATTTAGAAGTAATCTTGACTGGGACACTGTAAATAAAATCTCCAATCAAAATCCAGATTTTCGCGCACTCTTAAGAAGAGTGAAAAATGACTTATCAAATAAGGAAATCATTAAAGCGATGTACGATAAAGTCTTTGATTCTGATAGGCTAGTAAATATGTTAAAACCTTAATAGTCCTTTTTTATTTTATGTACTAATTTCCTTTATTCAGGGAATAGAGTAAAAAAAAGGGCTCCTCTTTTATATAAGGAGCCCCACCATAACTATATTATCAAACAAATTTTAGAAAATAATTTCATCATTATTGAATTTGTCACCAACATCTTCTAATGTTAAACTACCATCTTTAATTTTTTCCCCTCCCAATAATAGTTGCTCTACGCTTAGGACAGCACCTTTACGCTTTGTAAGATTACTTACACGAGCTAATTGTTTTTTATAGTCACCTTTAAAAAAACCACTTACGAATAAGAATTTAAAGTCCAAGATAGAATTAGGATACACTTTCCACCATTCGTTAGGATTAATAATAGCATTTCTATTATTATTTTCATCGACATAACGCTGCATTTCATCTGCCTGGGAGATTGGTAAACTATAACCATCTTTGTAAGCTTTGGTATCTAAAATTATTCCATAATCTGTTTTTAAACCATTGGTATATAGTGCGCCATCTGGTTTTCGACTCCCCCCTAGGTGCTTTCCATTATAATCATAAACTTCTTTCAAAAACTCAACTACTTTAAATTCGAACAAACGATTTTGCTTTGAATCCTGTGCAATTTCTATTAGTTCAATATATTCATGCGGTACGTGTTTTAACTTATGACGCAAATCGGATTTCTTCTTCTCCATTTCCCCCTTTACTAATGGTTCTGTTACGCCAAATTCAGGAATTTCGAATGGTTTAATTGTATCTTTAAAATGATAACCTTTATTCGTCACATTGATAAAAATTCCAGAGTTAATTAAACCTTTTACATCATTCTCAATTGTTTCTTCCAATTCTTCAAAGCCCAAAGCTTTTAATTTCACTTGAAGTTGAACAGTATTTAGAGCAGTGTTACTTCTCATTAACAAGTAAAGTGTATAAGCCCGTCTTGTTCTTACATACACTCTATCGTTAATGTTGGTAGCGAACATCTCCCAGTATACACGCTTTGGTACTCGTACATGTTTACTGGCACCTTTTGCTCTCCTTAACACATCAAGACCATCTTTTGTAATTTTAAAAGCATGAGATATATACTCATTTCGAGTAGAACCACCTACCGTTGGTACAACAAAATTTTTACGACCTTGTGCAACAAGCCCCATCTTTACAAGCCAGCCTGAAATCATCCGTGCATATTTATCCGCAGAACCTTCCCAATCAGAACGAATAGAATTCTTAATTGTTGGTGGTGATGAAGGTGCATTTGCTAACGCATCTAAAAATAAGTTTTGTGGTAATGAAGTAAAACCACTCTCTCCACTAAAGCCTAACTGTTTACCTAGGTCGAATTTTGTTAAATGCTCACCATTTTCAAGTAATGTCAATATTCGAATTGCTGGTGGATATGATGACAATGCTTCAATAAGTATGATTTTTTCATTTAGTGAATCATCTGTAGAACGAGAATATTCCAATCCAATATCAGTTAGGTAAAATGAGTCCTTATCTGAGTTATACTCAAGAAACCCCAATGCATGTGCCCAACGAACGAATCCATCAGAAGACCAATTATCAATGTATCCTTTTTTATTACCTTGGTCTTGAATCGCTGCTTGAATAATGGCATCACAAGGCGCTTGAGCTCTAACTGAAGTACCTGTACCAACCAACTCTTTATATGAGTAATAATTTTCTAATCGATTCATAGCAGCTATTAAAGTAGTTCTTACATCTTTATCTTTCACTAGATTTGGAATCTTTATATCCCTAACCTCTTTATATACTTTTGAGTTTTCATCGAATACTTGGACTGTTCGTTTTAGGTTCTCGAATTTACCTGGATTCTGTATCCAACCAAATGTACGAACCACTCGTTTTGTTGCCATCTAAATCACCTCGGTTTTTTTATAACTAAATTTTAACATATTCAGAAATAAAAAACCGATTGACTTAGGTCAATCGGAATAGTTCGTTATAAGCACTTCTTCACTTTCCCCTCGAGTTGTATTATGACTAGAATTGGCGTAATCATGGTGTAGGTAATTAATATGGTATTTCTTTGCCCATTCCAATAAAATGTGGTTTGTTTGTCCTTTGTGTTTAAGCACGTTTGATAAGGCAAATCGAACTCCGCTAGCATTTAAAGTATCTAGTATCTGTAAAAGTTTATACTCTTGGTCTTCATTCCAGTCTTTAAAACCTCGATTCCCATCGTTATAAGAGCCAGTAGTAATTAAGTAAGGCGGGTCACAATACACAAAGTCACCCTTACTTAGGTCCTTATAATTAAATAAATCAAACTCTTTTGTTGAGAATTCAATGTTTTTACTATGCAGCGCTTCAACAAATTTTATTAATTTAATCTCCAGAGCAGGAGAGAACTGACTACGATTACGTCCAAACGGATTGTTATATTCCTGATTGTTATTAAATCTAAATTGGTAATTAAATGAATAGCATATTAATGTATACAAGTCTAAGGGCTGCTTTGTTAAATTATAGTACTCTCTAAACTTTTTAAATCCTTCTTCATTTTCTTTTGAGAGATTATACTCCTTTATCCTATTGTGTATATGTTCTAAAACCTCTTCAACACTAAGACTTGCCATCTCTTTGAGGACGCCAATTACAAATGTATTAATATCATTTGCAATAATCCTGTTTGCATTGACATTAATAGCAACATTAAGACCTCCTGCGAATAAGTCAACGAAAGTGTTTATATCCTCAGGGAATAAAGGTATTATTTGCTTTAAAAGCTTGTACTTCCCACCAATATAATTTAGAGGACTTTTAATATATTCCTGTGCATGGTATTTACCCACTCTAATTGGAGGTCTTTTCAAAGTTGCGACATTATGTGTTGACCCAGTCTCAACTTTTATTCCATTTATGCTAAATAAATCTACCTTTTGGTATGATAAATCCTTCTTCTTTGAATTATTGTCTTCAAAGGCAACATCTTCAATTTCATCAGATAGTTCAATACTTCTATTCCCTTTTACTAAAGGAATATCTTTCTGGATATAGAAAAGTAATTCATTAAGATTAGATTCCTCTTGTTTATGTTTACTCTTGTATTTACGGTATGGTATTCTGGCTAAGTTAAAGGTGTCAGCTATACCATGTTTCTTTAGTACTTGTTCAATTTCATCAACCGTCATTAGACCTTCAGTACTGTAACTGACAATAATGTGTCGAAATTTTGCTTTTTCTATAAGGTCACTAAATACATTTAAGACGTCTCTCTTAGAACAGTATGCTGACTTGGTGTTTTGGTAAGGGCGCAAACCTGTTTTCCCGTATATTTCAGGATAATCGTAACGCGCTATTGTTTCAAGCAAATGGTAATTCGAGATATATTGCCTACTATTGTAAGGAGTGTCTATATATAGTACATCTCCACGCACCCGTTCTATTACTTGGTTTGCATCTTCATTAAAACTTTTATTTGTATAATAATTGTCTTTAACTTCAATTCTTTGTAGCTTTAGCTTGCTTAAGGCTCTTTTATCCCAGTGCTTCAAGTAAGCTCCATAAGTCCCAGAGATGTTCGAGATATATGGTATTGCCTCAATAAGTGTTGCTAATATATAAGCAAATTCTTTCTTGTTAATTAAGTTATTTTCTTTCCATTTATTAATTTGTTGCCTGATAAAGTCAATTCGGCTTGCATTCTCAACAGAAAAATACATTCGTTCACAACCATTATATGGTGAATAATTATGTGTTATAAAATAATCCGGTTTGATAATAATTTCTGCTGTTTCTAAAAATCCTAATGGGTCAGAAATCCCTCTTTGTTTTAATTTCGTGAACCTAGGAACATGGTTATTTTCAATACGTGCTTTCTGTAGAATATACGAGAAATATAAACTATCATTAGAATAAATGCAGTAATCTTTTTTAAAATATTCAGCTACAGTACCTGTTCCAGAAAACATGTCCATAAATACAGTAGGTGAATCTGTAATATTTTCATTAATAAACCCTTCTATGTTTGATAATAAATTTACCTTACTACCTATAAACCTCATTTTTTCACATCCTATAACATCCTTATTACATTTTGCTTTATTACTAAAAAAAATGCAAGGAATTTCTTTAAAGTTATATTAGAAAAATAAAAATAAGGGTTATTATAGAGTACAGGACCCTATAATAACCCTTTCAGATATTACAATATAATATTAATAACAAAAAACCTCATTTACTTATGATACGGTTCACCACGATTAATCCGAAACGCACGGTAAATCTGTTCAACTAATACCAAACGCATAAGCTGATGCGGAAACGTCATCTTTGAAAAAGAGAGCGTAGCGTTTGCTCTTTTCATCACTTCATCGCTGAGTCCAAGTGATCCTCCGATAACAAAGGCTACCTTGCTTTTTCCGTATGTAGCAAGTGAGTCTAAATCTTTTGCAAGCTCTTCAGATGAGCGCTGCTTACCATTAATGGCTAAAGCAATGACGTGTACATCTTGACCAATCTTACTTAATATCCGCTCTCCCTCTTTTTGCTTCACCTGAACCATTTCCGAATCACTTAAGTTTTCAGGTGCTTTTTCGTCCGAAAGTTCAATAATCTCAATTTTGGCATACGGAGCTAATCGTTTTAAGTATTCATCAATACCTTGCTTTAAGTATTTCTCTTTTAATTTTCCGATTGATACAATTGAAATATTCAAAATAATCTCCCTTGTAAATTATCCACAGATTTTATCCACATATCCACAAGACATATACACAATCTGTGTTTTTTTAGTTTTCCACTGTGTATAACGCTAGGTTTTCGCAGTATTCACATGTATGGTTGCGTTCATTTTCATCAATTTCTTTAAAAACCGGTGCTAACTCAATCTCATCTACGGCTACATCTAACGCTAATTCTGTATGCTCTAAGCAACAATAAATTTTCAAATTGCAATCTCCTTTCTTTTTTATAAGTATCAGTAAAAAGACCACAGAGAAAGTTCCTCTGTGGATAACTTTTTTGTTTATAATGGCTCTCGTGATAGCTTAACCGTTACTGTTTGCTTTTTACCTTGCCTGTAAAAAGTCACTTCCATGCTGTCACCTATTTCTTTGTCAATATATAAGTGCTTACGTAACCCTACTAAGTCTTTAATATCTTCTCCATCCAAAGCGACGATAACGTCATATTCTTTTAAGCCTGCTTTATCAGCTGGTGAGCCAGCGGCAACATTTAATACGGCCACACCATTCACAACATCTTTTGGGAGCTTTAACGTTTCTTTTAGGTGGTAGCCCGATATTTCACTTAATGATAATGCTTCAACACCTAAATAAGGTCTTCTTACTTCTCCATAATTTTCTAAATCATCCACAACAGGTCTTGCCATATTGATTGGAATGGCCAAACCAATCCCTTCAACTTCCTGCTGAGCAATCTTCATCGAGTTAATTCCAATCAGCCTGCCGTCAATATTAATCAAGGCACCACCGCTATTTCCAGGGTTAATTGCTGCATCTGTTTGAATAACTTCTGCTTGCCAATCCGGACTTCCATCATTATTTAGGTCCTGTGGAATGACACGGTTTACACCTGAGACAACCCCTTGTGTTACAGAACCAGAGAACTGTAGTCCAAGAGGATTCCCAATAGCAATAACGGGCTCTCCGACTTTCAGCTTATCTGAATCCCCATAGCTGGCGATCTTTGTTACATGTTCAGCATCAATTTCAATAACAGCCAAATCCATTAACTCATCGCTTCCTAGTGCGCGCGCGGGTACTCTAGAGCCGTCATATAAGCTGACTTCAATTTGCTGAGCACCTTGAATTACATGATGATTGGTAATGATAAAGGCTTTATTTCCCTGCTTTTTATAGATGACACCAGAACCGGTGCCAGCGTCTTGCCCGCTTTCGTTCCAAAAGCTTTCTCCTTGCTGGATATTTACCACTCCAACAACTGCTTCATTAACTTGATTAACAGCTTTCGTAATATCTGTGTTTACATCGACAGAAACCGTCTTTTGAACGATATCTTCACCATTTTGAATAGAGCCTTGATTTTCTTCTGCTGGAGGGTTTGGAAGTAAATTTAAATTCGATAAAAATGGAAGTGCAGTGACAACCACTATTCCTCCAATAATTGCTCCTATTAATGACGACAGAAACCAGCCCCCACGTCTTCTTGGCTTTTGACGTGAAGGAGATGGTTCCCGATTCTCATCATAATGTTCCATATACATCACCGACCTTTTCATTTATTATGATTATAAGTACCAAAACAGATGAACTATTACTTTTTTAGACACTCCTGCTTCTTTCTAACCATCTAACTGAAGTTATTTTTTGTTTTGTTTATGTAGACTATACATAAATAATCGATGTTGGTCTATTAGGGTCTGTATCATAAAGTTTTATCTGTTCTTTCACATCAATATCTTTTTCAGCTAAAACTTGTGAAACAGACATTCGCGCAATTTCTTTCATATTGTTATCTAGACTTAAATGAGCTAGATAAATTCTCTCTGTTTGATCACCAATAACGTCCGCCATTGCCAGTGCTGCATCCTCATTTGAAACATGTCCTACATCACTTAAAATACGACGCTTAACGCTCCAAGGATACCTTCCCATACGAAGCATCTCAACATCATGATTGCTTTCAAAAACAAAAGCCTGACTATTTTTAATAATGCCTTTCATGCGATCACTGACATAGCCTGTATCCGTAATTAACGTAAGTTTTTTATCTCCTTGATGAAAAACATAAAACATTGGCTCAGCAGCATCATGAGATACACCAAACGATTCAACATCGATACTTCCAAATGTTTTATTTTCACCAATTTCAAAATGAAACTGTTGGTCAGTTGATACTTGTCCAATTAACCCATCCATAGCTCTCCATGTTTTTGCATTTGCATAGATAGGCAATTTATATTTACGAGCTAGTACGCCTAACCCTTTAATATGATCACTATGTTCATGGGTTACCAATATTCCTGATAGGTTGTGAATATCTCGATCGATTTCTTGAAAAAGTGACTCCATTTTCTTACCACTTAAGCCTGCATCGACTAATAGCGATTGGTCTCCATCACTTACAAAAATCGCATTTCCAGTACTACCGCTAGCTAGCACGCTAAAATGCAAACTCATTTTTCTCACTCCAATATACTATTTCAAGCTTTTTTGGATGATTTGTCCTTCAAAAGCATTTACAAAATAGTCAACATCTTCATCTACGACAACGTGCCAAGTAGGCGCAAGAACCTGGGAGCTTGGCAGAGGTAAATCGAAGGTATAATAACCTAACTCTACTTTTGTTACCGTGCTTTTTTCGGTTAATTCTTCTTTCAAATACAGATTTTCAAGGACTTTAATTGGGGCAAGAACCTCTTGTTCATCATCTAAAGGCTCGATATTTTCCATAAACGTCTGCTCGTAAGAAGTAATTTCATTCTTATCATTCAAATGAGCAATGACAATGCCATTTTCGTTATCATAAATAACTTTATTTTTATACTGTTGGTAAAATGTAATCGTATTTTTATCTTCGTTAATTTTCCACAGCGTATATGCATTTCCGGAAAGAACATAGTCTTGTAAGAACTGATTTAACTTTGATGTTTTATTCTTTGCTGGAACAGGAATTGGTTTATCTAACGTACTTTCAATTGTTTTTTCATCAATTAATTTTGCTTTTTGTTTTTTAAGCTTCTTCAAGTCATTCTCACTAAACCTTTTACTGTTTGCATTTAATGAAGATGCTTTTTTTTCACTCTTAGGTAGCTCCGTATACATTATTCCTTCTGCTGCTAATTGATCTTCAATGCTTGATTCAACAAATAACGAATACTGGTCTTGATCATGCTTTTTCATGAATTGATAAATTAAAAACAGATCTAAAACCAGAAACGTTACGATAAAAATCGATTTCGTTTTATTCCAATCCACCGTTTACGCCTCCTTCATCAGGTAACGTAACTCGGTACCACTTATTATTATAGTAGTAAAACCAAGAAGGAACCAATGTAACCGAGTTTGAATCATACTCTGTTTTATCCGTATCTTGCTGCTGATTATCCCCAATACCTTCCTCAAGCTGATATCCAATTGATATATCATTTAACAGAGAAGGATCAAAATCCTGATGCTTCTCAATCATTTCAATTACTTCTTGAGGAGACTGTAACTGTACTTTCATTTCAGGTAAGGATACTTGAACAAATCGATACAAAGGTCGACGATAATTTAAGACCTCAGCATTGCCCCATCTTTGATAGATTTCTGTCATGCCCTGATTGCTGTATACAGGGTGATTATCATGATAATACCGGTATGTAATCTCTTTTGTTACACGATTCCAACTATCAAAACGGTAATCTGGCTCTGTCCATCCGGCATGATCATTAACAAAGCTAAAGCTACGATTTAATAAATTTGCGTCATCATTTGATTCCGTATTCGAATTCACCAAGTTTACATACTCCATGACGTTTGTCCTGGTATTTACATTAATAACTTTGGTTCCTTCTGTATATAATTCTCTATATGCTAAGCTTTCTGTACGAGCATAACTTGGATTTGTAAACAGCGCATTTTGAAACTTACGAATATCTAAAGGTGCTTCATATGCATACAGTTTATGCATGTGAGAAGTCTGAGCTGGTATGAAGATATAGCGATTCTCATTCTTTTTATAAACCAGACAACGCTCTGCTGATGTTCCTGCATCCGCTAATTTCTGCACATCGTTCTTGACTACATTACTAATTTTCACCGCATACACTTTTTGTTGGCTATAGTTCACCAAATACATATTTACAGATAAATTAGGGGTCTTTTTTATCTTTATGACTACACGATCAAAATCTACCCTTGGCAATTTATCCGTCGTAAAGCTAAACATTTGCTGAAAGGTTTCAACTGGTATTAGGTCTGGATATACAATTTCCACAGAGTTATTATCATGGACATAATTTAAAAAGCCACTAGGCTCAATAGCACTCGAAACGTCTGTAATATCCCCTAATTTCCACGTTCTCATTTCTTGTAACCATGAGTCTATTCTCTTTTCTTCATGTGATAAATAGTGACTACCACTTTGGTGATAGAGTACCTTTGTAGGACGTATATAATCCTCTAGTTCACTCTTTCCACCTACCTCAGCTTCTTGAAGGTTTTGGGTTTCAGTATTTAAATCAGAAGGGGATTGATAGGACCATAAATTCCAAGTGAGGAATAAGCTTAAAACCACCAAAATAACTAGCACAACGGTTTTTATATTTTCATATCTCATTCCCATTCTTCATCATTCTCACTTTCAATTGGAAGTGTGAAGTAAATAGATGTCCCAACCCCTTCTTTACTTTCTGCCCATATTCGACCATCGTGAGCTTCAATAATTTCTTTTGCAATAGCCAAACCTAAACCTGTCCCTCCTAGTTTGCGAGTTCTTGCTTTATCCACACGATAAAAGCGTTCAAAGATTTTGGACAGATTTGATTTTGGTATTCCCATACCTTGGTCTTTAATACTTACCACAATTTCATGCGTGTGTTGTTCAATAGAAAATGTAATTGTTCCACCTTCTGGTGAATACTTAATTGCATTTGAAATAATATTGTCTAATACTTGTGTAATTTTATCTTGATCAACTGCTACATAGATGGCTTCATCTGGAAGCTCTCTAACAAACGTAATTCCTTGTTCAATAGTCATTTCAAAGCGATCAATGATGTAATGATAAAACTTTACAAAGTTAACCGGGTCTCGACTAAAGCGATAGTCTTCGCTATCTAACTTAGATAGTTGTAACAAGTCATTGACTAATCGAATCATACGCTCTGTTTCTGTTTGGGTAACATGTAAAAAACTTGGTGCTATCTCTTTATCCTGCCATGCGCCTTCTGCTAAAGCGTCCAAATAGCTTCGCATTGTTGTCAATGGTGTTCTAAGCTCATGAGAGACGTTTGCTACAAACTCTCGGCGATCCTGATCAATTTTCTCCTGCTCTGTAATGTCGTGCAAGACGATAATGATTCCGTTGATAAAACCCGTTTCCTTTTGAATAGCTGAAACAGTTGCTCGTAAAATAAACGGCTCTGTTTTCGTACTAAAATCAAGAATAAGTGAATCTTGATTAGCCAATAGGCTTTCGAATGTATGTGTTTCATCTAAACCTAAAAGCGTCACAATTGGCTCTGACAATACTGTTTCACGTGAAACGTTTAACATTGACGCAGCTGGGTCATTAATTAAGATTACTCTACCTTTTCGGTCAGTAGCAATAACGCCATCTGTCATATGAGCAAGTACGGAGCTGAGCTTACGTCGCTCTCCCTCAGTAGTAGCTTGTGCCTCTTGAAGCTTTCTTGTCAAATTGTTAAACGTTAAAGCAAGTTGCCCTATCTCGTCATAACCATAGACCTTTGCTTTTCTTGAAAAGTTTCCTTTAGCCATTTCTAATGCCTGCTTACGCATTTCAGACATTGGTCGCGTAATCGTCTGAGCCAGAAAAACACCTAAAAGGGCAGTAATAACTAACGATATAACCGTACCAGAAGCAAAGATACTATTAATTTTCCTCATTTGCTCATAGACCGGTTCCATCGTCGCAATTAAATAAACAGCACCTAGTATCTCTTGTTCTGACTGTAAGCTTTCTCGATTATTTGGATTTGTAGAAGCATTTCCTCCCACATCATCCTGCAGACGAATAGGAACCGTCAATACTCTAATTCTGTCACCGCTTTTACGATATACTTTATTAGAAGATGTTCCTGCTAAAAGGGCATTCGTAACGGCTAAGTCATTTATTTTTTTCCCTACTATTTGTTCAGGGTTTGGGTTTGATGTCCCTATAATACGTCGATTCGGATCGATAACGCGTACCTCTAATATGTCTTTAGAGGAAATTCCCTGCATAGAAGCAAAATCTCTCAATACTACTTCTAAATCTTCTTCTAACGTAGGGGAAGTATCATTACGTGTTTTTTCTAGCTCTTGTTCAATATTATAAGCAAGTAGACCTACACGTTCCGTTAATGAGTTTGTAAAGTTATTAACAAGTTCTTTTTCTAACTGACGTACAAAGTAGACACCAATAATTTGCATTGCAATTAAAATAAGCAATACATAAATTAGCACAAACTTCAAATGAATGGACTGAAAAAAACGGACTTTCTTCATAATATAGCGTTACTCCTGTTCTGGACTACGCAAATAATAACCTACCCCACGTCTTGTTACAATCCACATTGGATGGCTTGGGTTATCTTCAATTTTCTCACGCAATCTTCGAACCGTAACGTCAACTGTTCGAACATCACCAAAGTAGTCATATCCCCATACTGTCTGTAACAAATGCTCCCGCGTCATGACTTGTCCAATATGTTTCGCCAAGTAATGCAGCAATTCAAACTCACGATGTGTTAATTCAATTGTTTCTCCACGCTTTGAAACAATATAAGCATCTGGATGAATGACAAGTGCACCGATTGTTATCTCATTACTCTCTTCTTCTTCAACACTATTTGAAATCTGTTGATGTCTTCTTAAATTCGCTTTTACTCGCGCCAATAGCTCTCTCGTACTGAAAGGCTTTGTTACATAATCATCTGCACCTAACTCAAGACCAAGCACTTTATCGATTTCAGAGTCTTTAGCTGTCAGCATAATAATTGGCATATCATACTTTTTTCGAACTTCTCGACAGACTTCCATGCCGTCCTTTTGTGGCAGCATAATATCTAACAGAATCATTTCTGGTTGTACTTCTTCAACTTTTTCAAGTGCTTCTACACCATCATAAGCACAAAACACTTCGTAACCTTCTTTTTGCAGATTAAATTTCAAAATATCTGCAATTGGTTTTTCGTCATCTACTACTAAAATACGTTTATCCATGATCATCGTTCTCCTTTTATCATTTCGAACAAAAATAGGAAAGTAAGTATTCATAATGTTTGAATACACTAATTGTATTATACTTCATAACATAGTAATCGTCACAAATTCATCCTCTACTATACAATAACCTCATTAATTTTCAACCATATACAAACAAAAAAGCATGACTTTTAAAAGTCATGCTTTTTATGGCTCGGGACGGAATCGAACCGCCGACACAAGGATTTTCAGTCCTTTGCTCTACCAACTGAGCTACCGAGCCATTATCAAATGGCGGTCCCGACGGGAATCGAACCCGCGATCTCCTGCGTGACAGGCAGGCATGTTAACCGCTACACCACGGGACCCTCAGCTTATAATATGTAATAAAAATGACCCGTACGGGATTCGAACCCGTGTTACCGCCGTGAAAGGGCGGTGTCTTAACCGCTTGACCAACGGGCCATAGTAAGTAACAAAAGTGAGCCATGAAGGACTCGAACCTTCGACCCTCTGATTAAAAGTCAGATGCTCTACCAACTGAGCTAATGGCTCATACTATGAATATCAGCGACATGTAATATAATAACATGATTTAAACACTGAATGCAATAGTTTTTTCAGAAGAATATTTTTAAAAAATGAATTCAATATAAAAAACCAACGTTTAAAAAACTAAACGTTGGTTTTTTTAAAAGTATTAGCTATAAACTCCGCGTAATACGTTTGTTTGTTTGCGATCTGGTCCCACTGAGAAAATAGATAATGGAATACCAGTTAATTGTGAAACACGCTCTAAGTAATGACGTGCGTTCTCAGGTAATTCATCTAAAGATTTCACACCTGTAATATCTTCCGTCCAACCTGGAAGCTCTTCATAAACAGGTTCACATTTAGCTAAAACGTTTAAGCTAGCTGGGAATTCCTCAACAATTTTACCTTCATAGCGATATGCTACACAGATTTTCAATTTTTCAATTCCTGTTAAAACATCGATTGAGTTTAATGATAAATCTGTAATACCACTTACGCGACGTGCGTGACGAACAACTACGCTGTCAAACCAACCAACGCGACGTGGACGACCCGTTGTTGTTCCGTATTCACGACCTACTTCACGAATTTGATCACCAATTTCGTTTGTTAGTTCTGTTGGGAATGGACCGTCACCAACACGAGTTGTGTATGCTTTTGAAACACCTACTACGTGCTTGATTTTTGAAGGCCCTACACCTGAACCGATTGTTACACCACCAGCAACAGGGTTAGAAGATGTTACAAACGGATATGTTCCTTGATCGATATCTAACATAACACCTTGTGCACCTTCAAATAATACGCGACGACCTTCGTCTAGAGCATCATTTAATACAACGGATGTATCAACAACAAATTTTGCTATCTGCTGACCATATTCGTAGTATTCATCTAAGATATCTTCTAATTTAAAGCCTTCTACTTCATACATTCTTTCAAGAAGACGATTTTTTTCAGCTAAGTTTTGTGTTAATTTTGCTTCAAACACTTCACGGTCTAATAAATCTGCAATACGGATACCTACACGTGCAGCTTTATCCATATATGCTGGACCAATTCCTTTTTTTGTTGTTCCAATTTTATTATCGCCTTTACGCTCTTCTTCTACCTCATCTAATTTTAAGTGGTAAGGTAAAATAACATGCGCACGGTTACTAATACGTAAGTTATCTGTTGTTACATTACGATCGTGTAAATATTTTAATTCTTGAACAAGTGCTTTTGGATCTACAACCATACCATTTCCAATTACACAAATTTTATCATCGTAAAAAATCCCTGAAGGAATTAAATGTAATTTGTACGTTTCACCATTAAACTTAATCGTATGACCAGCATTGTTTCCACCTTGGTAACGTGCAATTACTTCTGCATTTTCTGATAGAAAGTCTGTAATCTTCCCTTTTCCTTCATCTCCCCATTGTGTTCCTACTACAACAACTGAAGACATATCTTAAGCACCTCCGCTTAGTAAGCAACAGCCTACTACGACATAATTTAACCGTAAATAAGTGTATCAATTTATTATAGTAAAGTCAATGTAAATCCGAACTATTTAATCTAAATCAAAGATAATATACTGCTTTTTACCGAACATATACTAATATAAACAAAAAAACCTCTCGGATTGAGAGGTTTATGCACCTGGTGGTACACCCGAATCATCAAAGCGTCTTTCTAAGTTTACGAACTTATTATATTCCTTCACAAAAGCTAACTGAACCGTTCCAACTGGACCGTTACGCTGCTTAGCAATAATGATTTCAATGATGTTCTGATTTTCAGTATCTTTCTCATAGTAGTCTTCACGATATAAAAAGGCTACAATATCGGCATCTTGTTCGATACTCCCTGATTCACGAATATCGGACATCATTGGCCTTTTATCTTGACGTTGCTCAACCCCACGGGAAAGCTGAGATAATGCAATAACAGGAACCTGAAGTTCACGTGCTAATGCTTTTAACGAGCGAGAGATCTCTGATACTTCTTGTTGACGATTCTCGCCGCTTCGACCGTTCCCTTGAATTAACTGTAGATAATCAATTAAAATCATTCCTAGACCGCCTTCTTGCTTCAGACGTCTACATTTTGAACGGATTTCTCCTACGCGTACACCTGGCGTATCATCTATATAAATACCAGCATTAGATAAAGAACCCATCGCCATGGTTAGCTTTCCCCAATCCTCTGATGTTAAGGATCCTGTTCTTAGCCTTTGTGCATCAATATTACCTTCAGCACAAAGCATCCTCATGACAAGCTGCTCCGCTCCCATCTCCAAACTGAAAATCGCTACATTTTCATCTGTCTTGGTTGCTACGTTTTGTGCGATATTCAATGCAAACGCTGTTTTACCTACTGATGGACGTGCAGCAACAATAATTAGGTCATTTCGCTGGAATCCAGCAGTCATATGATCTAAATCCGTAAATCCTGTTGGAATGCCTGTAATATCACCTTTACGATTGTGAAGAACTTCGATGTTGTCATAAGTTTGCACCAAAACATCTTTAATATTTTGAAACACGCCCGTATTTTTACGCTGTGCTACTTCTAAAATATTTTTTTCCGCTTCATTTAATAAGACTTCGACTTCATCTTCTCTCGCATAACCTTCTGAAGCAATATCAGTAGCCGTTCGAATAAGCCTGCGAAGAATAGATTTTTCCTCTACAATTTTCGCATAATATTCAATGTTAGCAGCTGTTGGTACGGAATTAGCTAAATCACTTAGATACGCCACTCCACCTATTTCTTCTAAGATTTTTTGATTTGCTAAATCTGATGTAACCGTAACTAAGTCAACTGGTTCACCTTGATCTGAAAGTTTTAGCATACACGTAAAAATCTTTTGGTGAGCTGCTCGATAAAAGTCTTCTGGAATTAATAATTCAGACGCTAATGTTAAAGAAGATGGCTCTAGGAAAATTGCCCCTAATACCGCCTGCTCAGCTTCGATATTTTGAGGCGGTAGACGATCAGCAAAAAGATCATTCATAGTTTCTATGCCCCTCTATCGTTTTTTCGATTATCGCAAATGTTGGCGCGAAATTCTTCGCGCCAACGTTTGATTTATTCTTATTTTAACCCTACTATTTATAGACTAATCTCGCTTACCATTAGTTTTGTTCTGTTACATGAACTTTAACTGTAGCCGTTACTTCTGGGTGTAATTTCACAGGTACATTTGTATAGCCAAGCGCACGAATTGCATCGTCTAGCTCAATTTTACGCTTATCAATTTTGATATTATGCTTTTTCTTTAGCTCTTCTGCAATTTGCTTGCTTGTAATAGAACCAAATAAACGGCCGCCTTCACCTGATTTAGCTTTTAATTCTACTGTCAAAGATTCGAGCGTGTTCTTTAGCTCTTTACAATTTTCTAGCTCTTGAGCAGCTTCTTTTTGCTCTTTTTTCTTTTGAGCATCTAATACTTTTACATTACCACCTGTTGCTTCAACAGCATATCCATTTTTCAATAAGAAGTTATGTGCATAACCATCGGCTACGTTTTTAACCTCTCCTTTTTTACCTTTTCCTTTTACATCTTTTAAGAAAATTACTTTCATGATTTTTTCCCTCCATCCAAGTATTCATCAATTGCTTGTTTTAGTAGCTCTTCTGCTTGATCTAACGTCATGTTTTGTAACTGAGTAGCTGCATTCGTTAAATGACCGCCGCCTTGCAAGCTTTCCATAATTACCTGAACGTTGATATCACCTAGCGAGCGAGCACTGATTCCAACAAGCTGATCTCTTCTTTTTGAAATAACAAATGAAGCGACAACTCCGCTAATCGATAATAACGTATCAGCAGCTTGTGCAATCAACACTTGATCATACGTTTCAGCTTCATCTGCTCTTGAGATAGCAATCCCTGCTTTATAAATTTCCGCATGCTCGATAAAACGAGCTCTTTGCACATATTGATTAATGTCTTCTTTAAGGAATTTTTGAACAAGGACTGTGTCAGCCCCTTGAGACCTTAAAAAGGACGCAGCATCAAACGTTCGAGAACCGGTTCTAAGCGTAAAACTTTTCGTATCTACAATAATCCCTGCCAATAAAGCAGTTGCTTCTAGCATATCGATTTTAAAACGCTTAGGCTGATATTCTAACAGCTCTGTCACTAGCTCTGCAGTAGAGGAAGCATATGGTTCCATATATACGAGTAAGGGATCTTCAATAAAGTCCTCACCTCGTCTGTGGTGATCAATGACAACAACGTTTTCAACCCGATTTAATAATCGTTCTTCAATTACAAGCGAAGGCTTATGAGTATCGACGACGACAAGTAGCGTATCGTCACTCACCAGATTAAGCGCCTCATCAGGGGTAATGAATCGTTCCCAAAGATCCGGATTTTTCTTAATCTCTTCTAGAAGCCTCTTTACACCAGTGTCAATATGTTGAGGATCTAAAACGATAAATCCATCTTTTTGATTTACTTGTGCTACTTTTAAAATACCAATCGCAGCGCCTATCGCATCCATATCTGGATATTTATGACCCATAATAATAACCTGACCACTTTCCGTGATAAGCTCTTTTAAGGCATGAGAAATGACGCGTGCACGTACTCTCGTACGCTTTTCCATTGGATTTGTTTTACCACCATAAAACTTAACTTTACCATTTGGTTGCTTAATCGCTACCTGATCCCCACCACGTCCTAATGCTAAATCAAGGCTGGATTGGGCTAATGCACCTAATTCAGGTAATGGAGAGGTTCCGGTGCCGATTCCCACGCTTAGTGTAAGCGGTATATTATGTTTGGATGTTTCTTCACGCACTTGATCTAAAATTGAAAACTTACTGCGTTCAAGATGAAGTAACGTTTGCTCATTCATGATTGCAATAAACTTCTCAGAAGATGTACGCTTGATAAAGATACCATATTCTTGAGCCCAATGATTAAGCAGAGAAGTAACTTGGCTATTCAAGTTACTTTTCACTTGGTCATCCATTCCTTGTGTAAGCTCATCATAGTTATCTAAGAAAATAATACCAATGCTGGTTCTCTCATCAGCATACAATTTTTCGATTTCAATCTGCTCTGTAACATCGAAAAAGTAAAGTAGACGTTCTTCTCTTTTGATAATTACTTTAAATTTTCTTTCATGCAAAGTGACTACTTCTGTCTCAACTTCTTGTTTAATTAACGGAACAACACTTTCGGCTACATCATATAAAGAACGTCCTACTAATGAATCCTCACCGAAACAAGAAGCTAAGAAAGGGTTAGTCCATTGAATTTGATATTCATCATTAAACAACATAATCCCAATAGGCATCTCCATCAATGCCTCTTCTCCCACCTTTTTTACTCGGTGAGAAATCATTGAGATATATTTTTCAAGCTCGTCTACTAACATTCGCTCCATTTTAATAAATAGCAGCAAGGTGATAAGTAAAAGAACAAATCCCCCTACCCCAATCATCCAGTTATGATATGTCACTACTCCTACTAAAATAAGAGCAATACTGTACAGTAAATAAAATGGATAACGAATGATATTTTTCTTTGTAAAGACAGGCATCTGTTTCAGCTCCTAATCTTTAAGTTCCACATTAACTTTTATTTATCGACATTCCCGATACGCTTGCGTAAATTAAATCCTAAATCAATTATACCTAAGATACGTACAAATTGAAGGAGAATCGGCAGAATAAATGCCAAAATTGTTACAACCACTGGAATTGCTTTCGAATAACCTTTTTGATATGAAAAGTAAAAGATAAAAGAAAATCCTTGTAACATGACTAACATTTGCAAGGCCATCGCTAAATTTAAGATGGCGATAAACATAAATGACCCCTCTTCAAAATTAAATGAAGGAAATGATAAAATTAATACAATTAAATAGTACCAAATTACACTTTTAGGTAATTGCAGTTCACGAAATGGTGGAAATGATTCAATATCATGCTTCAAACGCTTTAATACAGATGCAGCGATTAACTGAGAAAAGAAGGCACAAACAACCCCCAACATGACAATAAACAGCGGAAGTAAATATTTAAAAGTTGTAATGGTTTGTTCCAACTGTTGAACCTGTTCATCTGTAACGGTTTGTCCTAAACTTTTCATCATATCAACGCTTTGATCAATTGAATGATTCAACGCATTGTTCATTTCACTAATTAAGTTAACATTCATAAGCAAACTTGATAGCACAAACATTAGCAAAAATGCAAGGCTAAAAGCAATGGTTCCACCTAACAACACGCTGTATCGCGCTTTTTTCCGTTGATACAAGTAGCCAATTACAATACCGCTTATACCAAAAACCATTGTTGCTGGTAATGTTACAACTGTCCCAAATAATAATGTTAACAATAAAGATACAACAAAAAACAGAATAGATCTTTTTACACCATGTCTAACTGTATAAACAATAAACGGTACAGCAAGAGCAAGAGTTAAAAACCCACCAATAACCGGTATGTATAGGAGAAACAACAACAGCGCTACAAAAAGGGCTAAAAGTGCTACTCCTTCGGTAATATAACGAATCCCTTTCACAACTTCACCTCGTATTGTATAAACTATTACTTATTGTATCGATTCAATACAAGAGAAGCAACTATTTCACCAGTTTATCTATTTAGATGTAAAAAGAGACAGCAAGGAAGTCCTCACTGTCTCTTTTTATATTCATTATTCACCTGAAACATATGGTAATAATGCCATTTGACGAGCGCGTTTGATAGCGATCGTTAATTTACGTTGGTACTTAGCGCTTGTTCCAGTTACACGACGAGGTAAAATTTTACCACGCTCTGAAACGAATTTTTTAAGCATATCTACATCTTTGTAGTCGATGTGAGTGATGCCGTTTGCTGTGAAGAAACAAACTTTACGACGTCTGTTACGTCCACCTTTACGTCCACCTGCCATTGAAATACGCCTCCTTCCCTTTTAAACTCTATCCGATTGTATACTTCGCACTTATCACTTTTTAGAATGGTAAGTCATCATCAGAGATGTCGATTGTTTCACCATTATTTGCAAATGGATCATTATCAACGCGAGTATAACCTTGATTACCTGAGTTACGGTTCTGATTATCTCCAAATGGAGAGCCTTGTCCAGATCCACCAGTGTTAGCAAAGTTATTGCGTTGCATATCCCCGCCACCACTTTTTGGTTCTAAGAATTGCACACTTTCTGCCACAACCTCTGTTACATAAACTCGACGACCGTCTTGTCCTTCATAACTACGAGATTGCAAACGTCCATCAACACCAGCTAAACTACCTTTTTTCAAAAAGTTTGCTACATTTTCAGCAGGACGACGCCATACGACACAGTTAATAAAGTCCGCCTCACGTTCACCCTGTTGATTTGTAAATGCGCGGTTTACTGCTAGCGTGAATGTTGCAACTGCAGCTCCATTGGGGGTATAACGTAATTCAGGATCTTTCGTCAAGCGTCCTACGAGAATTACGCGATTCATCATCAGAACCACTCCTTAAGGAAAAAACTATTTATTTAAACGAAAAATTAAGCTTCTTGTTTAACAACGATATGACGGATAATGTCTTCGTTGATCTTAGCAAGACGATCAAACTCAGAAACTGCTTCTGAAGTCGCTGCCACGTCAAGAATCATGTAGTAACCATCGCGGAAATCGTTGATTTCATAAGCTAAACGACGTTTACCCCATTCTTTAACGTTTGCAACTTCTGCACCATTGTCAGTTAAAACACTGTTAAAGCGTTCAACTAATGCTTTTTTTGCTTCGTCATCAATGTTTGGACGGATGATGTACATTACTTCATACTTTCTCATCACTGTCACCTCCTTTTGGTCTAACGGCCCTAAACGGGCAAGGAGCAATAATTATATTACTCACAATTTAAAATTATATCATGTGAACTTTCGAAACGCAATGATATTAAAAGAGTTTCATTCAAAAGAAAAAAAGCACGGCCTAGAGCCGTACTTTTTTATACGTTAAATCTAAAGTGCATAACATCGCCATCTTTAACGATGTATTCTTTTCCTTCAAGACGAACTTTTCCCGCTTCACGTGCAGCTCCCATTGTTCCAGCTGCTAGTAAATCTTCATAAGATACCGTTTCAGCACGGATGAACCCACGCTCAAAGTCTGTATGAATGATACCAGCACATTCAGGTGCCTTCATGCCTGTTTTGAATGTCCATGCGCGTACTTCTTGCTCACCAGCTGTGAAGTATGTTGCAAGGCCTAATAAATCATAAGTGGCACGAATTAATTGGTCTAAACCTGATTGCTCAATTCCAAGCTCTTCAAGGAACATTTCTTTTTCTTCACCTTCAAGCTCAACAATTTCAGATTCAATACGAGCACAAACTACAATTACTTCTGCGCCTTCTTCTTTCGCGTATTCACGTACTTTCGCTACATATTGATTTGATGATGCATCCGCTACCTCATCTTCTGATACGTTCGCTACATACAGAATTGGTTTAATTGTTAAAAGGTGTAGCTGCTTAGCAAGCTTTAATTGCTCATCAGTAAATGAAACAGAGCGAGCAGGTTGTCCAGCTTCAAAAGCTTCTTTTAACTTTTCTAAGATTTCATACTCATACATCGCTTCTTTATCTTTTTGCTTTGCCATCTTTTGAACGCGACCAATTCGCTTGTCCACCGTTTCTAAATCAGCTAGAATTAACTCTAAATTAATTGTCTCAATATCTGAAATAGGATCTACTTTCCCTGAAACATGAGTAATATTCTCGTCTTCAAAACAACGTACTACGTGACAAATCGCATCTACTTCACGAATGTGAGATAAAAATTTATTTCCTAATCCTTCGCCTTTACTCGCACCTTTTACAATTCCAGCAATATCTGTAAATTCAAATGTTGTTGGAACTGTCTTTTTAGGTTTTACAAGCTCAGTAAGTTTATCTAAACGCTCGTCAGGAACTTCTACAATCCCAACGTTCGGATCAATTGTACAGAAAGGGTAGTTAGCAGATTCTGCTCCCGCTTGTGTAATTGCATTAAATAAAGTTGATTTCCCAACGTTCGGAAGACCAACAATTCCAGCTGTTAAAGCCATATGATTATTCACTCCTCTTTTATATAACCGAAAACCAGTTAACCTTTCACAATTATAGTAATTCACATTTGAAAACACAAGCTTTATTGACTGGAAAAGCGTGTCCTAATCCTTCATTTATATGAACTACTTTTTCAGTTATTCTTCATGCTTTACTAAAATCTTTTTCATTTTTCGAGCAAAATCCTTACGAGGAATCATGACACTATGACCACAACCTTCGCATTTAATTCGAACATCCATTCCCATTCGAATTATTTTCCATCTATTTTCTCCACAAGGGTGGGGCTTTTTCATTTCTACAATGTCATTTAAACCAAATTCTTTTTGATTCAATTACTGTGACCTCCTTGATTTTCTCGATGATTTAATACACTTTTTTGATCTTCACCACGATTATACATAATCATCTTCGCAAAAGGAACTTCAATACCATATTCGTTTAATCTCATTCTTACTTCTTTACGAATCATACGTGAAATGTGAAAATGTCTCATCGGCTTCACTTCACTCGTAATACGCATAACAACTTCATTTGCTTGCATTGTTTGAACTCCTAGTAATTCTGGTGTTTTTACCATATCTTCATATTTCCCAGGTAATTCTTCTAATAACTCCAGAATAATTTTTTCTGCTTTTTGAATATCTTCCTCATATGAGATACTAACATCCACAAATGCGATACTATTATGCAGCGAAAAGTTTGTCACTTCTATAATACTTCCATTAGGCAAGATATTAATTTCTCCTGTCCAACTTTTAATTTTAGTTGTCCGCAAACCAATTTCTTCGACGGTGCCTTCAAATGTACCGATTCGTACATAATCTCCTACAGAGAACTGATCTTCAAATATAATAAAGAAGCCTGTAATAACATCCTTTACTAGATTTTGAGCACCAAATCCTACTGCTAAACCAACGATTCCAGCTCCTGCTAATAGTCCTTTTACCTCGATTGTCATCGTTTCTAAAATCATGACAAGCGCAATAAAGTACACCGCATACGTAAATATATTTTGAATTAAACGTACTAGCGTTGCTTCTCTTCGTTCTGAAATACGCAGTGGGCTCTTTGTCCGAACCTCTATCATTTTGTTTAAAAACATTTTCCCAAATCGAATTAACAGCATTGAAACAATAATAATGAGTACTACTTTAATAAAACCTATACCTATGTTAGCCCACGTTTCTTCTTTAAAGAACGTTTGAAAAGCTGTTTTAAAAAAAGCTTGAATTGATTCCATGTTGCAAGCTCCCATTCTCATGATTGTCATAATATTTTAGTTTATTTTAGCAAGTTTTATTTAATTTTTGTAGATATTTCGTATCGGATAAATTAGTAAAGCCGCTAATAAGAATAGATTAACCATACCATATAACGGGTATAGAACAGCAATTAACTTAGAAAAACCTAGCTTTGTAAATGGAATCATAATGATGACAAATATAATTGCCATTTTCCATAACGCAGTATTTTCACTCCTACGAAACCTAGTTGTTAAACCTAGTATCCCCGATACCGCTGTTGTATAGATAGCAACTAATAATAATACACTCATAATGATTAGCATAAAAAACGGGAAACTTTTCATTATAGCAAATAACGGAATTTCATAATCTGGTAACAAATCTGAAACCTGTAAAAGTGATTCATTATAAACAAAGGATAAACCACCAATTAACAAACCACTTCCAATGGAAGCGATATGAATCTCTACTTTTGTTTCAATCTCATTTCCAATGGTTGTGAGAACTGCAACGAGAGGGAGGATATTTAAAGCCGTAAAAGTAAATCCTGAAGACCAATTGTGCTGATGATGCCAGTCAATGTCCAAAACATGCTGACTTTTTAAAATAAAGAAAAGAAGGACGCTAATTAAACCAATAACGAGTACAGGCATAATGTAAGAATTAATCGAAAGCATTCCTTGAATACCTTTAATAAACACAAGAATAATTAACAAGCTAAAGGTCATAATTCCCAACCAATAAGGAAGCTGAAATGTTTCTAACGTAGCACCTCCACCTGCAATCATAATAACTGTTGTTGAAAATAAGTAAAAAATGATTAAGCTATCATAAAGAAACGCCCACCTTTTTCCAAACACTTCAATAAGTAATGGATAAAATTGATTAGTTTTCAATTGAAAACTAATACTCATAATCACGTTGCAGCAAATAATGAAGATAACAGTAAACAAAAGCAGAGCCAGTCCACTTTCTTCGCCAAAAAATTGCCAAAGTTCTCTTCCAGATGCATAGCCCGCTCCAATAATTGTACCTAAAATAAGAAACATCCATTTAAAGCCCTGCTTCAACATAAATTCCTCCTTTAAGCGAAATGTATGTATAGAATGTTAAGAATCTTCGTATACTGTTACTATTATGTATAAGGAGTGGAACCTATGAATCTAAAATCCTCCTTCTTTGAGAAAACATCACGTTCAATTCGCATTTTCCATGATGAAGAATTTGCTGCTCAACAATTAAGCAAACAGCTAGGACTGTTACTTCCAACTGATCCTGCTAGACCGGTCGTGATTGTTTGTATCGGAACAGACCGCTCAACTGGAGATTCATTAGGACCATTAGTAGGTACGAAATTAAAAGAAAAAAGCCTTTCTCATTTTCATATATACGGCACATTAAAAGACCCCATTCATGCTATAAATTTAAAAGATACTTTAAAAATCATTCAGAAAGAATTTGATAATCCTTTTATCATAGGCATTGATGCTTGTTTAGGAAGGATGAAGAGCGTAGGATCTGTTTCATTAGGAATAGGGCCGGTAAAGCCTGGGGCAGGCGTCAATAAAGAGTTACCTCCTGTAGGTGATATTCATATGACTGGGATTGTAAATGTTAGCGGTTTTATGGAGTTTTTTGTACTACAAAATACAAGGCTTTATTTAGTAATGAGCATTGCGGAATTAATTGCTACTAGTATTCAATATGCTTACCAAACCAGTAGAGGACCATCTGTTTCCTTGTCATCTCATAGCTATCGATTAGAATATGAAAAATAAAAAGGTTGTCCTAATAATTAGGACAACCTTTTTATTTTTGATCAATTGAAATATGTTCTAATAACTCTAATAGACGATTTAAATCATCTTGAGTAAAGAATTCAATTTCAATCTTTCCCTTTTTTTTGTTTCTCGTAATATTTACGGGAGTACCTAGCTTTTCTCTCAACTTTGTTTCATTTTCTTTAATAAAAATATCTTTTGTTTTTTTAGCTTTTTCTTTATCTGTTTCACGTGAAACAGATTGGTTGAGCTGTGATACATAAACTTCTAATTGTCGAACATTTAAATGCTCTTTTTTTATTTTTTCAATTACTTTTGGAAGTAATGATTTGTTTTTTAATCCGGCTAATGTACGGCCGTGTCCCATTGAAATTTCGTTACTTGAAATAAGCATTTGTACTTCTTCTGGAAGCTGTAACAAGCGTAAATAATTCGCAATATGCGGTCGACTTTTTCCTAAGCGAGCTGCTAATTGCTCTTGTGTCATATCAAGTTTTTCAATAAGAAGGTGATAGGCCATTGCTTCTTCAATTGGAGTTAAGTCCTCACGCTGTAGATTCTCAAGCAGTGCTAGCTCCATCATTTGCTTTTCCGAAAAATCTTTTACAATAACAGGAACGGTTGTTAAATTCGCTTCTTTTGCTGCTCTAAATCTACGTTCTCCAGCTAGAATCTCATATCCCTTAATACTTCTTCTAGCAACAATCGGTTGTAGAATGCCATGGTGTAAAATGGACTGCCTTAACTCCTCGATTGCTTCTTGCTGGAACGTTTTACGCGGTTGATAAGGGTTTGGCCTTAGTTCGTTGATATCGATATCCTGAATCGAATCAGTAGCTTGTGTATCTAACCCTGAAAATAAGGCATTAATCCCTTTACCTAATCCTTTCGCCATTATATATCACTTCCTTCGCAAGTTCCATGTATACCGCAGCCCCTCTAGACTTTGCATCATATAAAATAACTGGTGCACCATGGCTAGGTGCTTCACTAAGACGAACATTTCTTGGAATAATCGTTTGGTAAACACGTTCTTGGAAATACTTTTTTACCTCAGCAGTAACTTGGAGTCCTAAATTTGTGCGTGCATCTAACATTGTTAATAGGACACCTTCAATTCGAAGGTGATGATTTAAATGTTTTTGTACTAATCTTACTGTGTTGAGTAGCTGACTTAGACCTTCTAACGCATAATATTCACACTGAACAGGAATCAATACTGAGTCTGCTGCTGTTAAGGCGTTTAATGTCAATAAACCTAAAGAAGGGGGGCAATCAATAATAATATAATCATATTGATCTTTCACTGTTTCTAATGCCCTTTTTAAGCGTACTTCCCTGGAAATAGTTGAAACAAGCTCAATTTCTGCACCTGCTAATTGAATTGTTGCAGGGATAATTGATAAGTTTTCAACAGCTGTTGGACAAATGACCTGCTTTGTATCCATATCTTCTACAACAACATTATAGACACAAGCATCTACATCTGCTTTTTCAATTCCTACACCGCTTGTTGCGTTTCCTTGCGGATCACCATCTACTAACAGTACTTTTTGACCATGATGCGCTAAACATGCACCTAGATTGACAGCAGTAGTCGTTTTTCCAACTCCACCTTTTTGATTAGCAACCGCCACTATTTTCCCCAAGTTGTCACCTGCTTTCATTTCCTATCCAATTATTGTTCTTACTTTCATTTAGTGCTTAGACTAATTATAAAAAAGCCTCATCGTAAACGGATGAGGATTATTTTAATCTTTATTTCTTTGGAATTTTAATCGTAAACTGATAGTACTCCTCAAATTCCTCTTCTTCTGTATTCAACTTAATTCCACTATCATTAACCATTGTTAAAGACTGACGAATTGTGTTCATAGCAATACGAGTATCTTTACTAAATGCTTTTCGTTTTGCCCGTGGCTTTTTCACCTGTGTTTCCAATAATTTAGCTACACGTTCTTCCGTTTGTTTAACATTAAGCTTACCCTCTATAATGTCATTCAAAAGCTGAAGTTGCTTTTCTTCATTTTTAAGAGGAATAAGTGCTCGTGCATGTCTTTCTGTAATTAGTTTTTGTTTAATAGCGTCTTGTACAAGAGAAGGAAGTTTTAATAATCGAAGTTTATTCGCAATCGTTGATTGGCCTTTGCCTAGTCGCTGAGCAAGCGCTTCTTGCGTAAGATTATGTAACTCTAATAATTTCGCATAGGCTAATGCCTCTTCAATCGCTGTTAACTCTTCTCTTTGTAAATTTTCAATTAATGCTACTGACGCTGTCTCAGTATCATTAAAATCTTTTATAATAGCAGGAACTCTTTCCCAACCAAGTGACTGAACTGCTCGCCAGCGACGCTCACCAGCAATTAACTCATACTCATTATCACCGACTGGTCGAACAACAATTGGTTGTATAATACCATGTGTATGAATAGTAAGTGCCAGCTCTTCTATTTTAGATTGATTAAAAACCGTACGTGGCTGATAGCGATTGGGAGTAATACTTGAAACCAAAATTTGCTTTACTTCATCTTTTAAAACTTTTTCGACATTTTCAATTTGAGGTTTTTCTGAGGCTACCGAGATAGCTTCATCTTTTTCTTTTAAATTAAAAAAACGTGAAAAAGCAGATTTCATAATCCTACACCACCTTCAGGAAAATCCCGCCTTAAAACTAATTCGATATTTGTCGTTAATATCCTTCTTTGCTCTAGGAAAATGTTAATGTAAAGAATGTTTCTTAAGAAACATTCTTTACATTAGAGTGCCTTTTATCCCACTTATTCGAGTGGTGATTTAATAGGCATTCCTGGTTTTCTTGGATATTTCTTTGGCGTTTTTGTTACTTTGTCTACTAAAACAATATAACGCTCACTTTGTTCAAATGGCAACTGGAAATGTTCAATTTTTTGCACTTTTCCACCTAACACTTTAAAAGATTTTTCACCATTTTTTAATTCATCGGGTGCAGAAGATCCCTTCATTGCAATGAATCGACCGTTTTCCTTTACAAGAGGTAGGCACAATTCATTTAAAACTGAAATACGCGCTACAGCTCTAGCTGTTACTAAGTCAAAAGATTCACGAATTCCTGCTTTTTTTCCAAACTCCTCTGCTCGATCATGATAAAGTGACACATTTTCAAGACCTAGCTCTTCCGTTAAATGTGTTAAAAATGTAATTCGTTTTTTTAACGAGTCCACAATTGTAACGTGAAGATGAGGGAAGCAGATTTTTAATGGAATACTTGGAAAACCAGCACCCGCTCCTACATCACAAACACTCTCAATAGAATGAAAATCTTGAAAGAAAGCTGCTGATACAGAATCATAGAAATGCTTTTCATACACTTCACCATGTTCTGTAATAGCTGTTAAGTTCATTTTTTCATTCCACTCAACGAGAATTTTATAGTAACGTTCAAATTGATCCAGCTGAGAGGAAGAAAGAGTAATTCCTTTCTCCTCTAGCAACTGTTGAAACTGTGAAATATTCATCGCGTTACCCTTTCTTTTACAAATAGATTAGTCGTTTGAAACTTTTGCAATTTTACCTTGTTCGATATAAACCAGAAGAATTGAAATATCTGCTGGGTTAACTCCGGAAATACGTGATGCTTGGGCTACTGTTAGAGGCCGTACTTCTTTTAATTTCTGACGCGCTTCGTTAGCTAAACCATGAATAGCATCATAATCAATTAAATCCGGAATTTTTTTGTTTTCTAATTTCTTCAAACGTTCGACTTGCTGCAATGATTTTTGGATATAACCTTCATACTTCGTTTGAATTTCAACCTGCTCAGCTACTTCTGGATGAATTTCCGTTTCTGCAGGGACAAGTTGGCTAATATGATCATATGTCATCTCTGGTCTTCTTAGCAGCTCAAGGGCACGAATACCGTCTTTTAATTCACTACCACCTGCGCTTCTAATTACGCTTTGTACGTGTTCATTCGGCTTAATGATTGCAGCATGCAGACGATTTTTTTCAGCTTCAATCTCTGCCTTTTTAGCTTGGAAAGAAGCATAGCGCTCTTCGCTAATTAGACCGATTTTATATCCAACATCCGTTAAGCGTAAATCTGCATTATCATGGCGGAGAAGTAAACGATATTCTGCGCGTGATGTTAATAAACGATAAGGTTCATTTGTACCCTTTGTTACTAAATCATCGATTAAAACCCCAATGTAAGCATCTGCTCGACCTAAAATTAGCTCTTCCTTACCTAAAGCGCGACAACCAGCATTAATACCAGCAAGCAGACCCTGACCCGCCGCTTCTTCATAACCAGATGTTCCATTAATTTGACCTGCTGTATAAAGGTTTTTCACTTGTTTTGTTTCTAATGTTGGCCATAGTTGTGTTGGTACAATAGCATCGTACTCAATCGCATAACCAGCACGCATTAACTGAGCTTTTTCTAACCCAGGAATTGTTTCAAGCATCTTACGTTGAACATGTTCTGGTAAGCTTGTTGATAAACCTTGTACATAAACTTCTTGAGTGTGGCGGCCTTCAGGCTCTAAGAAAATTTGATGGCGTGGTTTATCATTAAAGCGAACAACCTTATCTTCAATTGAAGGACAATAACGTGGACCTGTCCCTTTAATCATTCCAGAATACATCGGTGATAAGTGAAGGTTATCGTCAATAATTTGATGAGTTGTTTCACTTGTATATGTTAACCAACAAGGTAGTTGATCCATAATAAATTGTGTTGTTTCATATGAAAAAGCGCGTGGCACATCATCACCAGGCTGAATCTCCGTTTTACTGTAATCAATCGTCTGGCTGTTAACACGCGGAGGAGTACCTGTTTTAAAGCGTACCATCTCTAAACCAATCTCTTCTAAGTGTTCCGATAACTTAATAGCCGGCTGTTGATTATTAGGACCACTTGAATACTTCAGTTCCCCTAAAATAATTTCTCCACGAAGGAACGTACCCGTTGTAATAACAACTGTTTTTGCTTTATATTCCGCTCCTGTTTGTGTCACTACTCCTGTACAAACACCATCTTCAACGATTAATTTTTCAACCATCCCTTGAACAAGTGTTAGATTCTTTTCATTTTCAAGTGTTTTTTTCATTTCATGTTGATAAGCGAATTTATCTGCTTGTGCTCGTAAAGCTCGTACAGCGGGACCTTTACCTGTATTCAACATTCTCATTTGAATGTGCGTTTTATCAATATTTCGTCCCATTTCTCCACCAAGTGCATCAATCTCTCTTACTACAATTCCTTTTGCCGGACCACCTACAGATGGATTACACGGCATGAATGCAACCATATCTAAATTAATTGTTAAAGCTAATGTTTTTGCGCCCATTCTTGCAGATGCTAGTGCAGCTTCACACCCGGCATGGCCAGCTCCAACAACAATCACATCATATTGTCCACCTTCATAATGCATAAGAATAACCTCCTTTTAACAATTTTTTATTTTCCAAGACAAAATTGAGAAAATAACTGATCAATTAAACTTTCATGTACAGCATCACCAATAATTTCTCCAAGGAGCTCCCACGTTCTTGTTAAATCAATTTGAACAATATCAATTGGAATTCCGCTTTCAATACCTTCAATTGCTTCATTGATTGCGTTTTGAGCTTGTGCTAATAATGCAATATGTCTTGTGTTTGATAAATACGTTAAATCTTGTGATTCAATTGTTCCCATAAAGAACAAAGAAGAAATAGCTTCTTCTAGCTCTGAAATCCCTTGTTCTTGCAACAAGGAAGTTGTGACAACTGAACGACTTCCAGCAAGATTTTTTACTTCTTCCATATCTAACTTTTGTTCTAAGTCCGTCTTATTAACAATGACAATGTAGTCCATTCCTTTAACTGCTTCAAACAGCTTACGATCTTCAGCTGTTAATTCCTCATTGTAATTGAGAACAAGTAAGATTAAATCCGCTTCTTTTAAATATTGTCTTGAACGCTCTACTCCAATTCGCTCAACAATATCTTCTGTTTCACGAATTCCAGCTGTATCTACCAGTCGTAGAGGTACACCACGAACATTGACATATTCCTCAATTACATCGCGGGTAGTTCCAGGAATGTCCGTTACAATTGCCTTAGTGTCTTGAACTAAGCTATTCAATAGCGAAGATTTTCCAACGTTTGGACGACCTACAATCACTGTTGCTAAGCCTTCACGCAAAATTTTACCTTGCTGAGATGTTTGTAGAAGATTATCAATCTCATTTCGAACTCGAGTAGCTTTTTCAATTAATACACGATGTGTCATTTCTTCCACATCATCATATTCAGGATAATCAATATTTACTTCCACATGAGCAAGCGTTTCAAGGATTTCTTGACGTAAACGGCGGATTAAATTAGAAAGTCGACCTTCCATCTGTCCAATCGCTACATTCATCGCTTTATCTGTTTTAGCACGAATTAAATCCATAACAGCTTCCGCCTGTGATAAATCAATACGACCATTTAAAAAAGCACGTTTGGTAAACTCTCCTGGTTCTGCCAGGCGTGCACCATTTGCCAAAACAAGCTGTAACACACGATTAACTGAAACAATTCCACCATGGCAGTTAATCTCAATAATGTCTTCTCTCGTAAACGTTTTAGGGCCTTTCATAATAGAAAGCATCACCTCTTCAATCGTTTGTCCATTTTTAGGATCAACGATATGACCATAATGAATGGTATGAGAAGGTACTTCATTTAAGCTTTTATTTGAAACACTCTTAAAAATACGATCTGCAATACTTACGGCTTCTTCTCCACTTAATCTTACAATCGCAATTGCTCCTTCTCCCATTGGAGTAGAAATTGCAGCAATAGTATCAAAATCTAACATTTGAGTTTCACCTCATCCCTTTGGACTAGTTATACTATTATTAAAACGATTTTTTACTATCGTTCACATTTTTATAAAAACAAAAACATGCCTTATTAAAATTAAGGCAATCAACTAACTAGGATACCACAATTCAATCAATAAAAAAATGAATAGTAGTTATGCACAATCTCAAAATAAACAGTACGTATTATTTTAACTTATCCACATGTGAATAACAATTGCTATCTTTCGTTTTTGTTTTTTAAACATAAAAAAAGTACTAATCACTTGTGATTAGTACTTTTAAAGACTGAATGTGCAGGACGCATGAGTACACATCGCTTTGGTTCTTCTCCAACAGATAAAGTCCCTACTTTTTTATTCTTAGCAAGTGCTTGATGAATAACTTTTCGCTCATGTGCAGGCATAGTTTCCAACTGCACTGATCGATTTGTACGTAGTACTTGATGGGCCATTTTTTCTGCTAACTGAACCAGCGTTTCTTCTCTTCTCTCACGGTAATTCTCTGCATTCAAAGTAATTTTAAAATAATGTTTGCTATAACGGTTTGCTACCAGTTGTGTTAAAAGCTGGAGCGCGTTAATCGTTTGTCCACGCTTACCGATTAATAGACCAATTGAAGAGCTTGAAATATGAATTTCACATTGTCTTGAGGTTTTTTTCACTTCAATTGCTGTTTCAATTCCCATTTGCGCTGTCACATCGTTAATATATGCTACAGCTTCTTCAACAGGATCTATTATTTTCTTTACATGAACAACAAAAGGCTTCCCTTTAAAAATTCCTAAAAAACCTTTCTTACCTTGTTCAATAATGGTAATCTCTGCTTTTTCTTTTGAAATATTTAATTTTGAAAGAGCTTGATTGACCGCTTCCTCAACAGTTGGAGCTGTTACCGTTATATCTTTCATTTTTTAGCTCCTTGAGAGGCAGGAGAACTTGCTTTTAAGTCTGGTCCTTTGATGAAGTACGTCTGTACAATCATAAAGATATTTCCCACAACCCAGTATAATGATAGAGCTGCCGGAAAGTTAATTGCAAAGACTACAATCATGATTGGCATTAACCATAGAAGCATTGCCATTTGAGGATTCTGATTTGCATTTCCTGCCATCATCATTTTCTGCTGAATAAATGTTGTAATACCCGCAATGATTGGTAATGCAAAATACGGATCACGTGACCCTAAATCAAACCATAAAAAGCTGTTATTTGCAATCTCTTCCGTTCTAGTAATAGCATGGAAGATACCAATTAAAATAGGCATCTGAATTAAGATTGGAAAACAACCCGCTAAAGGGTTTACATTGTACTTTTGGAAAAGCTGCATCGTCTCTTGCTGTAACTTTTGCTGAGTTTTTGCATCTTTTGAGCTATACTTTTCCTTTAACTTTTGCATTTCAGGTTGCAAAACCTGCATTGCTTTTGTATTTTTCATTTGTTTAACCATTAAAGGTAAAATTAATAATCGAATTAGAATAGTAACAATAACGATGGCAAAACCGTAGCTACCAAGTAAATTCGCAAAGTATACAATTACCATAGAAAGCGGATAAACGACATACTCATTCCAAAAACCTTTGCTATCAGCAGTAATCGGCTGATTAATTTCCGTACATCCAGCCAAAACCGTCAAAAGAAAGGCAAGTGTAATTCCTAGTAAAACTTTCTTTCTCACCTTTGCTCCTCCTTTAATAAGTTCCAACTCCCAAAACTGAGAGCTTGTCAAACACCATTATATAAGGATATAGTAGAAAAACAACATTTATTGTGAGTTCTTTTCCTCAGTTCGTGAACTATTGAGCCTATGCTGATAAAGCTTTGCTCTTTTAAATACATGCTGTAAACTTTTTTTAACTTCTTCATATTCCATCTCTGCTGCTGGCTTTCTAGCTATCACAATATAGTCTTTATCTTGTTTGAGATATGGTGCAATTTCAAACATGACCTGACGAGCTAGTCGCTTCACTCGATTTCGAGTAACAGCGTTTCCAATTTTTTTACCGACGGAAAAACCCACACGGAAATGCTGAAGTTCTGGTTGATCTAGTACATATATAACAAATTGACGGTTCGCAAATGAATGTCCTTTTTGAAAAACCTTTTGAAACTCTTCATTTTTCTTGATCCGGTATTTTTTTTTCATTTTAACACTCCTACCCTTTTTCAGGCACGTTTCCACCATGAATTCCATAAAGGATTAGAGGCAAACTTGTCCATTAAGTGAAAAAAAGACCACTGACGTCTCAGTGGTCTATTATGCTGATAATACTTTTCTTCCTTTACGACGACGACGAGCTAAAACTTTACGTCCGTTTGCTGAGCTCATACGAGAGCGGAAACCGTGTACCTTACTACGCTTACGTCTGTTTGGTTGGTAAGTTCTTTTCATCTATAAACACCTCCTCGAGGAATAACTGAAAAAGACAGTCCTAACAATTATAATGAAAATAAGTAGAAATTGCAATGTTATTTATAAAATAATAAATGCTTTTTCTAAATCCTTCTCAACATTCTTCTTAAAATCTTCTCCATTGTAATATTGTTGCCGTCTACTTGTCCATAGAAAATCGATACTTTCCTTCTTCTTTTTTATAGACAGATCTCTATCTCTACTTAAACTACCGATCAACTCAATCTCTTCCTCATTTTTAACCCCTTAAACAGAACTACGACATTTTTCTAAGATTTTATTCATAAAAAGTCGTTTTTTGTACTGTGGATAAGTTTTTTCGACAAATTTAACAATCCACTTTGCTTATCTACAAGTGGTACACATCATCTTGTGTTGTGGAAAACTTTACTCCACAAGGTGTAGTGATTGTGGATAAGTTTCGAAAATCCGTTGCAACAACCGTTATTCTTTGATATTATATTTTTGTTTTCACTCTTAATTACTTTTCCACATATCATTGTTATCCACATATTGTGGAAAAGTTGTGGACATGTTTTCCACCCTTGTTATGAACTGTTATCCACAACATGTGGAATATGTCGAATAGTTGCTTTTCTTCTATAATATATATTTACCCACATAATAGCAATTGAATAAATATAAACTTTTTATGCATAAACGTTTTTTGTCACTTGTACAAAACTTGTACAAGTCGTTATTTTAATGGAAAAGGAGGCTGACTTCTTTGGAAAATATTCATGATTTATGGAACGGAGCATTAGCTGAAATTGAAAAGAAGTTGAGTAAACCAAGTTTTGAAACATGGTTAAAATCAACAAAAGCTCACGCTCTACAAGGTGATACACTTATTATCACAGCGCCCAATGACTTTGCCAGAGATTGGCTAGAGTCTAGGTATTCTAACTTAATTGCTGAAACATTGTACGATTTGACCGGGGAAGAACTAGATGTAAAATTTATTATCCCTTTAAATCAATCTGAAGAAGAGTTTGATTTAACTCCTCCTAAAAAGAATGTAAGCAAAGAAGATGGACACGAATTCCCACAAAGTATGCTTAATTCCAAATACACGTTTGATACTTTTGTTATTGGTTCTGGTAACCGCTTTGCTCATGCTGCTTCCTTAGCAGTTGCAGAAGCACCAGCCAAAGCTTACAATCCACTTTTTATTTATGGGGGAGTAGGGCTTGGAAAAACCCACCTCATGCACGCAATAGGTCACTATGTGCTTGATCATAATCCAGATGCAAAAGTTGTATACCTATCTTCTGAGAAATTCACCAATGAATTTATTAACTCAATTCGTGACAACAAAGCGGTGGAGTTTCGTAATAAGTATAGAAATGTCGACGTTTTACTTATAGATGATATTCAATTTTTAGCTGGTAAAGAACAAACTCAAGAAGAATTTTTCCATACGTTTAATACGTTACATGAAGAAAGTAAACAAATTGTTATTTCAAGCGATAGACCACCAAAAGAGATACCAACTTTAGAAGATCGTCTTCGCTCTAGGTTTGAATGGGGTTTGATTACAGACATTACGCCACCAGATCTTGAAACGAGGATTGCTATTTTACGTAAAAAAGCAAAAGCTGATGGGTTAGTAATTCCTAATGAAGTAATGCTTTATATTGCTAATCAAATCGACTCAAACATCCGTGAATTAGAGGGTGCTTTAATCCGTGTAGTAGCATACTCCTCATTAATTAATAAAGATATCAATGCAGACTTGGCTGCTGAAGCTTTAAAAGATATTATTCCGAGTTCAAAGCCAAAAATTATTACCATTCAAGATATCCAACAAATAGTCGGACAGCAGTTTAATGTAAAGCTTGAAGACTTCAAAGCCAAGAAACGCACAAAATCTGTAGCATTTCCAAGACAGATTGCAATGTATCTATCTCGTGAGCTCACAGACTTCTCATTACCAAAGATTGGCGAAGAATTTGGGGGAAGAGACCACACCACGGTTATCCATGCTCATGAAAAGATTTCAAAGTTGGTTCAAACTGATTCACAGCTCCAAAAACATATTAAAGAAATCAGTGACTCTTTAAAGATCTAATTTTTTCTCTTGTTTTTTGTGTATAAGTGAGATAGGATTGTACACAGTCTGTCCACAGGTGGATAGGCTGTGTACTGGCGTTTTAAGGGGTTATCCACATTTCCACACGCCCTATTACTACTACTACTTTTTTTTATAATAAATTAATAAGCTGTTTAAACCGACTTTTAAAATAAAAAGGAGGAAGGATTTCATGAAATGTAAAATTCAAAAAGACTACCTAGTTCAAAGTGTTCAAGATGTAATGAAGGCTGTTTCATCTCGGACAACGATCCCTATTTTGACAGGAATTAAAATTGTTACAACAGAAGAAGGAGTGACTCTTACTGGAAGCGATTCTGATATCTCCATTGAATCATTTATCCCAAAAGAAGAAGATGGAAAAGAAATTGTAGAAATAGAGAAGACAGGAAGTGTCGTTTTACCTGCTCGTTTCTTCAGTGAAATCGTAAAGAAATTGCCAAAAGAAGTTGTAGAGCTAGATGTTCAAAATTTGTTTTTAACAATTATTCGTTCTGGAAAAGCAGAGTTTAATTTAAATGGTTTAGATGCTGAAGAGTATCCACATCTACCACAAATCGAAGAAAATAACGTATTTAGAATTCCTACAGATTTACTTAAAAACATGATTCGACAAACTGTCTTTGCTGTGTCCACCTCAGAAACACGCCCTATCTTGACAGGTGTAAACTGGAAAGTGGAAGGCAAAGCACTAACGTGTATTGCAACAGATAGCCACCGTTTAGCCTTGCGTAAAGCAAATATTCAATCTGAACATGATGTTTCTTACAATGTTGTTATTCCAGGAAAAAGTTTAAATGAATTTAGTAAAATTCTAGATGATTCCAATGAACTGGTTGATATTGTTATGACTGAAAATCAAGTTTTATTTAAAACGAAACATCTTCTGTTCTTCTCACGTCTACTAGATGGGAATTACCCAGATACTTCTCGTCTTATCCCAGCTGACAGTAAGACAGACGTTGTTTTAAACGTTAAAGAGTTTCTTCAGTCTATTGATCGTGCTTCGCTTTTAGCGAGAGAAGGACGTAATAACGTAGTAAAACTATCAACTTTACCAGACGGGATTATTGAAATCTCATCAAATTCTCCAGAAATCGGTAAAGTTATTGAAGAAGTTCAAAGTGAATCAATTGTGGGAGAAGATTTAAAGATTTCGTTTAGTGCAAAGTATATGCTTGATGCATTAAAAGCCCTTGAAGGTACAGATATTAAAATTAACTTTACCGGAGCAATGCGTCCATTTGTTATTCGAACATTAGAGAATGACTCAATGCTACAGCTAATTCTGCCGGTTAGAACATATTGATGTTGAAAGAGGCTGGGACAAAAGGTCTCTATAATCGAAAAAAGGTGAAGTCGCCGGTGCGACTTCGCCTTTTTTCAATTATTTTAAAGATATAAAGGCAAGATCTCACCCCCTTGCCACATATTTTCGTATATTCACGGCCATTAGTGCGAGGCCGGTTTCGTTTTCGACTTTGGATTTCCCACGAACAGAAAATCGTGTGAAACCTAAATTAGCCTTCAAGAATCCAAAAACTGGCTCCACGTCCATTTTACGTTGACGATAAATTTTAGCCGTTTCTTCTTCCGAAA
>NZ_KQ758648.1:0-50371 GCF_001457055.1 Priestia veravalensis
CATCGAAAAGGCTATCGCCCAATGCATGTAGACTTTCAATTTCTACTAGCTGTGCAAAAAGTAATAATTTAAGGAATGATTCTGTCGTTAATTTTTTCGTATAGTAATCTAATTTCAATGTTTTCACGTTATCTTCTAATAATTGAAGATTAATTGGTGAAAACCATTGTCCAAATGAAGTTTTTCGTGTAATCTTGTCCATAAGTTTGGTCCTTTATTAGTGGATTTGGACGGGTTACCACCATCTATTTCCATTATAAAGGACTTTTTGTTTGCCTAAAATAATAAAATTGAAGATTTTGAGTCTTTTTAATAGTTAATTTAAATTAATGCAACACTAGTGTTCCATTATATAAAAAGAAATGATAAAATACGAATATAAGTTCGTGTTTTTAAGGATTACAGTGCTATAATTTTAACACTAATGAAATGGAGGCCTCTCTGTGGTAGATCAATTTAAGCTAGTATCCTCATATGAACCTAAAGGGGATCAGCCCAAGGCAATTGAAAAAATTGTCAAAGGTATTCATGAAGGAAAACAGCAGCAGGTGTTATTAGGTGCAACAGGAACAGGTAAGACATTTACGATTTCTAATGTAATTAAGGAGGTTAATAAGCCTACCTTAATTATTGCTCATAATAAAACGTTGGCTGGGCAGCTATATAGCGAGTTTAAAGAGTTCTTTCCAGATAACGCAGTGGAATACTTTGTGAGCTATTACGACTACTATCAGCCTGAAGCTTATGTTCCACAAACCGATACGTTTATTGAAAAAGATGCAAGCATTAATGACGAAATCGATAAGCTACGTCACTCTGCAACGTCTTCGTTGTTTGAAAGAAACGACGTTATCATTATTGCCAGCGTATCTTGTATTTATGGATTAGGTTCACCGGAAGAATATAAAGAAATGGTTGTTTCGCTTCGTGTCGGCATGGAAAAGGAGCGAAATCAGCTACTTCGAGATCTTGTGGACGTGCAGTATGAACGCAATGACATCGACTTTAAACGCGGAACATTTCGCGTGCGTGGAGATGTGGTGGAGATTTTCCCAGCATCAAGAGATGAGCGCTGCATTCGCATTGAGTTCTTCGGAGATGAAATTGATCGTATTCGAGAAGTTGATGCTTTAACCGGAGAAGTCCTTAGCGATAGAGAACACGTGGCCATCTTCCCGGCGTCTCACTTCGTCACTCGAGAAGAAAAGATGAAAGTAGCGATTAAAAATATTGAAAAAGAGCTTCAAGAACAGCTTGAAAAGATGCGAGAAGCAGGCAAATTATTAGAAGCTCAGCGCCTTGAACAGCGCACAAACTATGATTTAGAAATGATGAGAGAGATGGGGTTCTGTTCCGGAATTGAAAACTACTCTCGTCATTTAACGCTACGTCCACCAGGATCGACACCATACACGCTGCTAGATTTCTTCCCAGAAGACTTTCTTCTTGTAGTCGATGAATCACATGTGACTATTCCACAAATTCGCGGAATGTATAACGGGGACCAAGCGCGAAAACAAGTGCTTGTTGACCATGGTTTTCGTCTTCCTTCAGCGCTTGATAATCGTCCGTTGAAATTCGATGAATTTGAAGATCATATCCATCAAATTGTTCACGTTTCGGCAACGCCAGGGCCTTATGAACTTGAAAAAGCGTCTGATGTTATTGAACAAATCATTCGACCAACGGGATTATTGGATCCAAATATTGAAGTGAGACCAATTGAAGGGCAGATTGATGATTTAATTGGAGAGCTTCAAGATCGAATTGCGAAAAACGAGCGCGTTCTCATTACAACGCTAACGAAAAAAATGTCAGAGGACTTAACGAATTATTTAAAAGAAATCGGCATTAAAGTACAGTATTTGCATTCTGAAATTAAAACGCTTGAGCGAATTGAAATTATTCGTGATTTGCGTCTTGGTAAATTTGACGTTTTAGTTGGAATTAACCTTCTAAGGGAAGGACTCGATATTCCTGAAGTGTCACTTGTCACGATATTAGATGCAGATAAAGAAGGATTTCTACGATCAGAGCGTTCACTTATCCAAACAATTGGTCGAGCGGCTCGTAACGCTAATGGTCACGTTATTATGTACGCAAATCGCATCACTAACTCGATGGAAATTGCGATTAGTGAAACGAATCGTCGTCGCAGCATTCAAGAAGCATACAATGAAAAACACGGCATTACGCCGCAGACAATTCAAAAAGAAGTTCGAGGTGCAATCCGAGCAACAATTGTAGCTGAGGATACTGAAAGCTACGATCAAGCACCTGCGTTTGATAAAATGACTGGAAAAGAAAAGCAAAAAGTAATTCAAGAAATGGAAGAAGAAATGAAGGAAGCAGCAAAAGCTCTTAACTTTGAACGAGCAGCTGAGCTTCGTGATCTTCTTTTAGAATTAAAAGCAGAAGGGTGATGGCAAGATGGCCATGGAGAAAATCGTAATAAAGGGCGCGCGCGCTCATAATTTAAAAAATATCGATATTGAAATTCCACGTGATAAGCTGGTCGTACTAACGGGCTTATCAGGTTCTGGTAAATCATCGCTTGCTTTTGATACGATTTATGCAGAAGGTCAGAGACGTTACGTGGAGTCATTATCAGCGTATGCTCGGCAGTTCCTTGGTCAGATGGACAAGCCGGACGTGGATTCCATTGAAGGTTTGTCTCCGGCTATCTCAATCGATCAAAAAACAACGAGCCGCAACCCTCGTTCAACTGTAGGAACCGTTACGGAAATTTATGATTATTTACGCTTGCTGTTTGCGCGTGTAGGGAGACCGACTTGTCCAAACCACGGGATTGAAATTACATCTCAGACCATTGAGCAGATGGTGGACCGTATTTTAGAGTACAAAGAGCGTACAAAATTACAAGTGCTGGCTCCCGTTGTGTCTGGGCGAAAAGGTGCGCATGTAAAGGCCTTAGAAGATATTAAAAAGCAAGGATACGTGCGTGTGCGCGTAGATGGAGAAATGCGCGAAGTAACAGAGGAAATTGAGCTAGACAAAAATAAAAAACATTCGATTGAAGTGGTTATCGATCGAATCGTGGTAAAAGAAGGCGTACAGTCTCGTTTATCTGACTCCCTAGAAACGGCTCTAAAACTCGGTGATGGAAAGGTTATTATCGACATCATTGGTGAAGAAGAGCTTTTATTTAGTGAGCATCATGCATGTCCAAAATGTGGTTTTTCAATTGGAGAGCTTGAACCGAGAATGTTTTCATTCAACAGTCCTTATGGTGCTTGTACAGCATGTGATGGACTAGGAATGAAGCTTAAAGTTGACCATGAACTGGTGATTCCGGATGATACGTTAACATTACGAGAAAATGCTATTGCTCCATGGGCTCCAACAAGTTCTCAGTACTATCCACAAATGCTAGAAGCAGTTTGCGCTCATTATAGCATCGATATGGACGTGCCGGTAAAAGACTTACCTAAGCATTTATTAGATAAAATCTTGCATGGAAGCGATGGCGAAAAAATATACTTCCGCTATGAAAATGACTTTGGACAAGTGCGTGAAAATGAAATCTTGTTCGAAGGTGTAATTCCAAACGTAGAGCGTCGTTATCATGAAACCAGCTCTGATTATATTCGTGAGCAAATGGAAAAATATATGGCTGAACAGCCTTGTCCAAGGTGTAAGGGCCACCGCTTAAAGAAAGAAGCGCTTGCTGTTTTAATTGATTCTAAGCATATCGGTAACGTGACGCGTTTTTCTGTACAAGAAGCGTACAATTTCTTTAGCAGCCTGCAGCTTTCTGATAAAGAAATGAAAATTGCAGACATGATTTTAAGAGAAATTAAAGAACGCCTCAGTTTCTTAGTGAATGTCGGCTTAGATTACCTCACAATTAATCGTTCAGCTGGAACGTTATCTGGTGGAGAAGCACAGCGTATTCGACTAGCAACGCAAATTGGCTCACGTTTAACAGGGGTTCTTTACATTTTAGATGAACCGTCCATTGGTCTCCATCAGCGTGATAATGATCGCCTTATTCGAACGATGCAAGATATGAGAGACATTGGGAATACATTAATTGTTGTTGAGCACGATGAAGATACGATGCTTGCTGCCGATTATTTAATTGATATTGGTCCTGGTGCCGGTGTGCATGGAGGAGCGGTTGTGTCACAGGGAACACCAAAAGAAGTGATGGCAGATCCAAATTCATTAACAGGTCAGTATCTATCGGGAGAGCGTTTTATTCCGCTGCCAACAGAGCGCCGCGCAATTGATAAGAGCCGAATGATTGACATTGTAGGTGCAAAAGAAAACAATTTAAAAAATGTGAAGGTAAGTATTCCACTTGGAACGTTTACAGCAGTAACAGGCGTATCAGGTTCAGGGAAAAGTACGCTGGTAAATGATATTTTACACAAAACGCTTGCTCAAAAGCTTCATAAAGCCAAAAGTAGGGCTGGAGAGCATAAAGAAATCAAAGGAATTGAGCACTTAGATAAAGTGATTGATATTGATCAATCTCCAATTGGACGTACACCACGCTCTAATCCAGCTACGTATACGGGTGTTTTTGATGATATTCGTGACGTATTTGCCCAAACGAACGAAGCAAAAGTACGTGGTTATAAAAAAGGTCGTTTTAGCTTTAACGTAAAGGGAGGTCGCTGTGAAGCGTGTCGTGGAGACGGAATCATTAAAATTGAAATGCACTTTTTGCCGGACGTATATGTACCTTGTGAAGTATGTCATGGCAAGCGCTACAACCGCGAAACGTTAGAAGTTAAATATAAAGACCATAATATTTCAGACGTGCTGGATATGACGGTCGAGGATGCTCTGCATTTCTTTGAAAACATACCGAAAATCAAGCGTAAGCTACAAACAATCTATGACGTAGGACTTGGATATATTACGCTTGGGCAGCCTGCTACAACCCTATCAGGAGGGGAAGCGCAGCGTGTAAAGCTAGCTTCTGAGCTGCATCGCCGATCAACAGGCCGAACGCTTTACATTTTAGATGAGCCAACAACAGGTCTGCATATTGACGATATTGCACGACTTCTAAAAGTATTGCAACGACTCGTTGAAAATGGTGACACGGTTCTCGTTATTGAACACAATCTTGATATTATTAAAGCAGCAGATTATTTAATTGATTTAGGACCTGAAGGCGGAGATCAAGGTGGTCAAATTGTTGGTACAGGTACACCAGAAGAAGTCGCTGAAGTGAAAGGTTCCTATACAGGTAAGTATTTAAAGCCAATTTTAGAACGTGATCGAAAGCGTATGGATGAGAAGATAAAGGAAGTTCAAACAGTTGGCAAAGCATAAAATAGAAAAAAAGGCGCTAAAGGTAGCGCTTTTTTCTATTTTATGTATATTGAAACTTTTTGTAGCATAAACCGTATTACATAATAGCCTGCTTTTTCTTTAATAAAAAGGCAGTGAAAGTATGAAATAACGAGCTAAGATAGATGAAATTATAAACCAAAAGGGGAGAGTCACATGCTAGAAAAGCGCAAGCAGATTTTACAGATGGTAGAAGAGGGGAAGTTGACGGTAGATGAAGCATTAACGCTTTTAAATTCACTTGAAGCAAACCCTGAGCCAACTGTAAAAGTGAATGCATCATCGGAGTTGACGCCTTATGTTGGTAAATCGAGCAGCAGTTCTTCGACTTTTAAACCTTCGTCTGCATCCTTTAAAGAAAAGCTATTTAGCTTTGTCGATCAGACAGTCAAAAAAGTAAAGGACGTTGATTTAGACTTTAACTTTGGTCCCTCGGTTAAAGTTCAGCATATTTTCCAACAAACAGAAGCTTATATTCAGGCAATTGATATCGATATTGCAAACGGAAGTGTGAAGGTAAAACCATGGGGAAGTCCGGATGTGCGAATCGAGTGCGAATCAGATGTTTATAAGGTAGAGGGGCAAGAGCAAGCGCGACAAGCGTTTTTAAAAGATGTCTTATTTTCAATTGAGAACGGGAAGCTAAAATTTAATGTGCAAAAAAAACATATGAAGGTGAAGGCGACTGTTTATATACCTGAAACCGAGTATGAGAGAGTGAATGTACGTGTGTTTAATGGACCTATTGAAGGGGAAAGATTAAATGTAAGAGAATTAAAGGCCAAAACAGCCAACGGTTTAATTCGCTTTTATGAAGTGAATAGTGGACAGCTTGAAGCGGAAACATCTAATGGTCACATTGAGCTCTCACGCGTTTTCTCATCAAAATGTGAGATGGAGACGATTAACGGCTCTATAAAATTTGATGGGGATTATAAAAAAATCGATGCGCAAACTTTTAATGGAGATATTGAAGGGTACCTGAAAGGAGAGCGTGTTGAGTTAGCATTTTTAAAAACGACTACGGGGCATATCGAGCTTTATACGCCGTCTCATCTTGGCATCGAAGGAGATTTGAAATCAAATCTAGGTAAATTCGTCTGTAACTTACCTCAAATGGAGGTAATTGAAGAGAAAAAAGAGACGGTCATGAAGCAGATGCGCTTCCGAGCATATCTTGAAACAGCTAAATCGTATAAATTATTAGCAGAGTCTAAAGCTGGTTCAATCACAATTAAGTAAAACGTTGGCATATAAAGAAGCCTTTTGTAATCAGAATGATTAGGAAAAGGAGAAGATTGATAAATGAAAAAGTTATATAGATCACGCAGAAATAGAAAATTAGCTGGAATTATCGGCGGAATTTCTGAGTATACAGGGATTAGTGCTACGATTCTTCGACTGATTTTTGCATTGAGCGTTCTATTCGTTATTGGAACACCACTGGTAGTTATCTACTTCATTTTAATCTTTGTATTGCCAAATGAAGAAGGAGCCTAATAAGCATGCTTGTGAGAGGGATTATTAGCATTTTAATTAATGCTCTTGTACTTGTAGTAATTGCAGGTTATATCGATGCATTTCAACTATCGTCGATTGGTGCTGCAATTATTGCCAGCATCATTTTATCCATTTTAAATATTATCGTGAAACCCATTTTAATTCTTTTGACGTTACCAGTGACATTTCTAACACTTGGACTGTTTTTATTCGTCATAAACGCAGCGACGTTAATGATTACGCAAGGTATTATGGGTGATTCGTTTGTTATTGATGGATTTGGTACAGCTATTTTAGCTGCTATTGTTATGTCCATTCTGAACCTATTGATTCAAAAGGTTATTATTGATCCGTTGCGATCCAAATAAAGTAGCGCTAGCTTCAACGAAGCTAGCGCTACTTTGTTTTCTCTTCTCTTGCTTTTAATGATAAAATAGAGTGAACCTTTAATGGTAAATACTATCATAGACAAAAAGCTAATGGGTACATGGTTTTAAACTAAAGGAGGATTTCAGGTGGTAACAGTTCGTACTAAAGACTTAATTGAAAAGTTTAATTTAGAGTTAATCAGTGGAGAAGAAGGAATTGACCGTCCGATTGCAACAAGTGATATTTCACGTCCAGGGATTGAAATGGCCGGTTATTTTACATATTATCCAGCAGAGCGCATACAGCTATTAGGGAAAACGGAATTATCATTTTTTGAGCGTTTAGATGATGAAGAAAAGAAAGTCCGAATGGAAAAAATGTGTACAGATATTACGCCAGCCATTATTATTTCTCGTGATATGTCTGTGCCGAAAGAATTGATTGAAGCTTCTGAACGCGAAGCAGTTCCTGTACTACGATCGCCTTCTAAAACGACAAGACTTTCAAGTCATTTAACGAACTTTTTAGAAAGTCGTTTAGCACCGTCTACAGCTCTTCACGGAGTGCTTGTAGATATTTATGGAATCGGTGTCTTAATCATGGGGAAAAGTGGCGTTGGTAAAAGTGAAACCGCGCTTGAACTTGTGAAACGTGGACATCGTCTAGTAGCGGATGACTGTGTAGAAATTCGTCAAGAAGATCAAGATACGCTGGTCGGTAATGCTCCGGGGTTAATTGAACACTTACTTGAAATTCGCGGCCTTGGTATTATTAACGTGATGACGCTATTTGGTGCAGGTTCAGTACGTAGCTATAAGCGTATTTCATTAGTTATTCAGCTTGAGACATGGGACCAAAATAAACATTATGATCGTTTAGGCCTTGAAGAAGATAAAATGAAGATTATTGACACAGATGTGACAAAAATCACGTTACCTGTTCGTCCAGGGCGTAACTTAGCTGTTATTATTGAGGTAGCCGCAATGAACTTCCGCTTGAAACGCATGGGAATTAATGCAGCTGAGCAGTTCTCAAATCGCTTAACGGATGTAATTGAAGACGGTGACAGAGAAGATATTTAAGAAAGGGTGGTTTGATGGAAGCAAATATTCAGCCGCTTGATCGTGTGTTTTTAGAGCTAGGCCCACTGACAATCTATTGGTATGGCGTCATTATTGGAGCTGGTGTGCTGCTTGCTCTGTATATTGCTACAAAAGAAAGCACGAAGCGTGGGTTGCCTAAAGACACGTTTATCGATTTAGTGCTATTTGCAGTACCAATTGCTATTATTTGTGCGCGCATATACTATGTTGCGTTTGAATGGGATTATTACTCACAGCATTTGAATGAGATACCTCAAATCTGGAACGGTGGAATTGCTATTCATGGTGGATTGATTGGAGCAATTTTAACTGGGATTGTTTTTTCACGTGTGAAAAAGATTTCATTTTGGAAACTAGCGGACATTGCGGCACCGAGTATTATTCTTGGTCAGGCAATCGGACGCTGGGGGAATTTTATGAATCAGGAAGCGCACGGTGGAGAAGTATCACGTGCTTTTCTAGAAGGTTTGCACCTGCCAGAATTTATTATTAATCAAATGTATATTAACGGTACATATTACCACCCTACGTTTTTATATGAATCGCTTTGGAATTTAGCCGGATTTGCTCTGTTAATTGCGCTAAGACGCGTCAATTTGCGTAGAGGTGAACTGTTCTTAACGTACGTTATTTGGTATTCAATTGGGCGATACTTTATTGAAGGAATGCGTACAGACAGCTTGATGTTGACGGATACGCTGCGCATCGCACAAGTCATTTCGCTTGTCTTAATTGCGGTAGCAGTCATTATTATTGCTATTCGTCGAAAAACAAATAAGGAAACGTATTTGGAAACAAGTAAAAAGAAACAGGGGTGAGGGAATGCTTAGGTCGATACAAAAGGGGATTATGGGAGGACTCAAAACAACGCTGACACTAGGAAAAGTCATTTTTCCAGTAACGCTAATTGTTTCACTCCTTCAATACACGCCAGTGCTGGATTGGTTTGCTACGTTAATTTCACCTTTAATGAAGTTATTTGGGCTATCGGGAGATGCAGCCATTCCACTTGTGCTGGGGAACTTGTTAAATTTATATGCGGGAATTGCAGGGATTTTATCACTGGGTTTAACGGTGAAAGAAGTATTTATTCTAGCCGTTATGCTGTCTTTCTCTCATAATTTATTAATTGAAACGAGCGTAGCTTTAAAAGTTGGTGTGAAGCTATGGGTTATTTTATCGGTTCGTATCGGGCTCGCTGTGATCTCAGCCATTATCATTAACTTAGTATGGAATGGCGGAGGCGAACAGGCACAGTACGGTTTTTTAGCAACGAAGCACGAGGAAGTAAGCGGATGGGGAGCAATCATCTGGCAATCGATTGAAAAAGCAGGTTTTGGAATTCTACAGCTGGCTCTTATTGTTATTCCAGTTATGGTGGGAATTCAAATCCTGAAAGATATTGGGTGGCTCGATAAGCTTTCCTCAATGCTTGGTCCGTTTACACGCTTATTAGGGATGAAAGAAAATACGTCTACAACGCTTGTGACAGGTCTCTTACTAGGGTTGGCATATGGAGCTGGCGTCATGATTCAAGCTGTACAAGAAGAGGGAGTTAGTAAGCGTGATGCAACGCTTGCGTTCATCTTTTTAGTCGCTTGTCATGCTGTAGTAGAAGATACGTTAATTTTTATTCCGCTAGGTATTCCTGTACTGCCGCTGCTCATTATTCGGGTAGTTGTTGCACTTGTGTTAACCATTGTGATTTCACGGATGTGGAAAGAAAATGAAGTAAGGCATAGAAAGGAAGTTTCATATGAGCATTAACACCGTTCTATTTGATTTAGATGGAACGCTAATTGATACAAATGAATTAATTATTTCATCTTTTATGCACACATTAAATCATTATTATCCCGAGCAATATAAACGTGAAGATGTCTTGGCATTTATGGGGCCACCTCTTTATGACACTTTTGTACAGATGGATAAAGAGCGAGTACACGAAATGATTGACACGTACCGTACTCATAACTTAAGTCATCATGATGAACTTGTAACAGAGTTTGCAGGCGTATTTGAAACGGTGAAATGGTTACATGATCAGAAGTATAAGTTGGCTATCGTTACAACAAAGCAGATTAATACGGTCATGCTGGGGCTAAAACTTACGAAGTTGGATCAATTTTTTGATGTAATTGTTGCAATTGACGACGTGCAGCATGCAAAACCTCACCCAGAGCCAGTCGAAAAAGCATTAGTACTTTTAAATGCACAGCCAGAAGAAGCTGTTATGGTAGGAGATAACCATCATGACATCCTATCTGGTAAAAATGCAGGTACGAAAACAGCTGGTGTGGCTTGGAGTGCAAAAGGAAGAGAACACATTGCTTCTTATGAGCCAGATGTTATCTTAGAAGAGATGAAAGACTTGATTCCATGGCTTGGAGGAAAAGAGCAGTGAGAAAGACGAAGCGATTTCCTGTCGAAGGACCTAACTCGCTCTGGCACGTCTATAAAACCGTTCCATTTTGGAAGGTAATGCGTAACTTTATTGTCATTCAGCTTGCTCGCTATTCTCCTTTTTTATCATTTAAAAATTGGCTTTACCGGACGTTCTTACAGATGGAGGTAGGGCCTCAAACTTCTTTTGGACTGATGGTTATGCTTGATATTATGTTTCCAGAGAAGATAACGGTTGGAAAAAACTCGGTAATTGGATATAACACAACGATTCTCGCCCATGAATATTTAATTAAAGAATATCGACTTGGAGATGTAATCATTGGTGATGAGGTAATGATTGGAGCTAATAGTACAATCTTACCTGGAGTAGTGATTGGTAACGGAGCAATTGTTGCTGCGGGAACAGTCGTACATAGAAACATAGAGCCTGGCTCTTTTGTTGGAGGAAATCCAATGAGGGTCATTTATACAAAAGAAGAAATGCAAAAGCGCACAGAAGAAAACGAATCAGCCACGACTTATCAATAAGGAGTGGCTTTTTTTGTAAGAAAATAGCGCTATATGAGTTGACGATTACCTATAAGGGGTGTAAACTACTAATAACTTTAATTTGTTATTTCGCTAATACATTAGTGTGATAAAGTGAAAAGTGGTCTTCTATGATGAAAATTAGTTGTTTATATAGAAATAGATGCAACCAAGTTGAGAAAAGGAAGTGTCATAATGTCAAAGCTGTTTATGTTTGAAAAACCTTTAGGTATGCGGGATACATTACCATCTCTTTTTGAAAAGAAAAAGCAAGTTCGAAATCAGTTAGCAGAAGAAATTAGTAGCTGGGGCTATCAATATATGGCTACTCCTACTCTTGAATACTTTGAAACGGTTGGAAGCGCATCGGCCATTTTAGATCAACAATTATTTAAATTATTAGATAAAGAAGGTCATACGCTTGTTTTACGACCTGATATGACGACGCCTTTTGCGCGCGTGGCAGCATCAAAACTTTTAAATAACTCACCGCTTCGCCTTGCGTATGAAGCGAATGTCTTTCGAGCTCAGCAGCGTGAAGGTGGTCGACCGGCTGAGTTTGAGCAAATTGGTGTTGAGTTAATTGGTGATGCAACAATGAGCAGCGATGCAGAAGTGATTGCGTTGATGATTAGTGCATTAAAGCGTGCTGGGCTAAAATCATTTAAAGTAGCCATTGGCCACATTGGATTCGTTAACTCATTGTTCTTAGAGATTGTCGGAAACGAAGAGCGTGCCAATGTTTTACGCCGCTTTTTATATGAGAAAAATTATGTTGGTTATCGTAATCACGTGAAGAGCTTAAACCTTTCCTCCATTGATAAACAGCGTCTTTTACAGCTTTTAAACTTACGTGGTGGAGAAGAAAAAATCCAAGAAGCTATTGAGCTTGTTGAAAATAAAGAAGGTAAAAAGCTTGCTGAGGATCTTCAAAGCCTTTGGAACATGCTGGACGCTTATGGCGTAACGGAAGAAATTAAAATTGACTTCAACCTTGTAAGTCACATGAGTTATTACACTGGCATTTTATTTGAAGTCTTTGCTGAGCACGTAGGCTTTCATATTGGGAACGGTGGACGTTACGATCAATTATTAGAACAATTTTCAACGAAAACACCGGCAACTGGATTTGGTATTCAGCTTGACCGTTTAATTGAAGCGCTAGATGAAGAAGCATACGAAGAAGTGCCTGTTTACGGCGTTTTATATAGCCAGGAGCGGTTATCAGAAGCAATAGCGCTTGCGGCTGAACAAAGACGTGCAGGTAAACGTGTCGTTGTTCAAGATATTGTAGGCGTTGATGATGTCGACGTATTTACAGCTGGCCTTGAAGAAGTATCGTTTCTTATTGGTAAACGTGGCAAGGGGGGACAATAATGACTGAACTACTAACAATTGCGATGCCAAAAGGAAGAATATTTGAAGAAGCTGCTCAACTTTTGCGTCAAGCAGGCTTTCAGCTTCCTCCAGAGTTTGATGACTCACGTAAATTAATTGTTGATATTCCAGAAGAAAACATGCGCTTTATTTTAGCAAAGCCAATGGACGTAACGACTTACGTAGAGTATGGCGTAGCTGATTTAGGTATTGCAGGAAAAGATGTGATGCTTGAAGAAGAAAGAGATGTCTATGAACTATTAGATTTGCAGATTAGCAAATGTCATCTTGCAGTGGCGGGCCTTCCCAATGCGAAAAAATCAGAGATTGCGCAAAAAGTAGCGACAAAATATCCGAACGTCGCGTCCACTTATTTTCGAGAACAAGGAGAACAGGTGGAAATTATTAAGCTAAATGGATCGATTGAGTTAGCGCCGCTTATCGGCTTAGCAGATCGTATTGTTGATATCGTTTCGACGGGCAGAACGCTACAGGAAAATGGTCTGGTCGAACTAGAGCATATCGGTGATATTACATCTCGATTAATTGTAAACCCAGTTAGCTACCGGTTAAAAGATGAACGCATTGATGATTTAGTTAACCGATTATCAAAAGTTGTCGAAGCATCATGAATGAGGTGAATTTGATGAAGATTACACGTGTGACGGAAGACATTAGCTTAAAACGTACGATTGATCAAGGCACGGGAGCACAGCGTGAAGCGGTGCTTAACATTCTTCAAGACGTTAAGGATAAAGGAGATCAAGCCCTATTTTCATATACGGAAAAGTTTGACGGTGTGTTATTAGAAGCGCTGAAAGTGTCGGATGCAGAGCGGAAGAACGCATATGAAGCCATCGATGATGAAACTATTCAGATTATTAACGAGGCTGCTGCTAATATCCGTGACTACCATGAGCGCATGATTACGCAATCTTGGATGGTGACAAAAGAAGATGGCACGATTCTTGGGCAGAAGGTGACACCTTTAGATGCAGTTGGCGTCTATGTCCCAGGCGGTTTAGCTGCGTATCCATCATCCGTGTTGATGAACGTAATTCCTGCTCAGGTAGCTGGCGTTAAGCGTATTGTAATGGTATCACCTGTGCAAAAAGACGGTTCGTTACCAGCTGGCGTTCTCGTTGCAGCTACTGAGCTAGGTGTGGAAGAGATTTATAAAGTTGGAGGAGCACAAGCGATCGGAGCATTGGCGTATGGAACAGAAACAATTGAAGCGGTCGACAAAATTGTGGGTCCAGGAAACATTTATGTTGCCTTAGCAAAGAGAGAAGTATACGGCTTAGTTGATATTGATTCGATTGCTGGACCGAGTGAAATCGTTGTATTAGCAGATGATACAGCAAGACCAAATGAAGTGGCAGCTGACCTGTTATCACAAGCAGAACATGACCAGTTGGCATCTAGCATTTTGGTAACAGCGTCTTTAAATCTAGCAGCAGCCGTAGCACAAGAGGTTCAAAAACAGCTTGAAACGCTACCTCGAAAAGTGATTGCTGAAGCATCTATTCAAGAGTATGGTGCAATTTATGTCACAGAAGAGCTTGAAGAAGCGATTGACGTAGTTAATAAATTGGCTCCAGAACATCTTGAAATTATGACGGATGAACCGATGACTATACTCGGGAAAATTCGTCACGCTGGAGCTATTTTTTTAGGTAGATATAGCTCAGAGCCAGTAGGAGATTATTTTGCTGGCCCAAACCATGTATTACCAACGAACGGAACGGCCAAGTTTTCAAGTCCGTTATCTGTTGATTCATTTGTAAAAAAATCAAGCATCATTTCATATAGCGAGCAGGCGCTTAAAGCTAATAGTTCGAAAATTGCCGCTTTTGCAAGGCTAGAAGGATTAGAAGCACACGCTCGAGCAGTTGAAGAACGATTCAAAAAATAAAGTAAAGAGAGGGTTACATGATGAGAGAAGCTAGCATCAAACGTACAACAAATGAGACGGATATTTCACTTGCAATAGCCATTGATGGAGAAGGAAAAGCGGGAATTGACACAGGTGTCCCGTTTTTAAACCACATGCTTGATTTATTTACGAAGCACGGTCAGTTCAATTTAGATGTAAAAGCTATTGGAGACATTGAGATCGATGATCATCACACAACAGAAGACATTGGTATCTGCTTAGGGCATGCATTTAAAGAAGCACTTGGTGATAAGAAAGGCATTAAGCGCTACGGCAATGCATTTGTTCCAATGGATGATGCGTTGGCACAAGTGGTAGTTGATTTGAGTAATCGACCTCATTTTGAATTTAAAGGCGATATTCCAGCATCACGTGTGGGTACTTTTGATACGGAGCTTGTATACGAATTTTTATGGAAATTTGCGCTTGAATCACGTATGAATCTTCATGTTATCGTTCACTATGGTCAAAATACACACCACATCATCGAAGCGGTATTCAAAGCCTTGGCGAGAGCATTAGATGAAGCAACAACGGTTGATCCTCGCGTCAAAGGAGTACCATCAACGAAGGGGATGTTGTAAATGATTGGTATTATTGACTATGGCATGGGGAATTTGTATAGCGTAAGCAAAGCGCTTGAACGTTTAGACTATGACTATTTTATTTCATCTGAGCCAAGCGAGCTGCGTAAGGCAAAAGGCTATATTCTACCTGGGGTTGGCTCATTTAAAGATGCGATGGAACAGCTGAATGAAACCAATCTTACAGCTTTTATAAAAGAAGAAGTGGAAAGCGGTAAGCCACTTTTAGGTATCTGCTTAGGAATGCAGCTTTTGTTTGAGGAAAGTGATGAGAATGGTAAGACGACGGGCCTTGGGTTTTTAAAAGGACGTGTTGAACTGCTGCCTGGAGTGACGCCAGAAGGTGAAGCTTATAAAGTGCCTCATATGGGTTGGAACTCGTTACATATGCATGTAAACTCACCTCTGTTAGCGGGCATTGAAGAAGGCCACGTATACTTCGTGCACTCTTATTACGTAAAGACAGATGATCAAGATGTGCTTCTAGCAACAAGCTCATATGATGTTGCCGTTCCAGCAGTTGTAGGGAAGGAAAATGTATTTGGTACGCAGTTCCACCCGGAAAAAAGCAGTGAAATTGGCATGAAGATTTTACAAAACTACGCAAACTTTGTAGAAGGAAGAGGTTGAACTCATGAGTAATTTTTCAATTTATCCAGCAATCGATATGCGCGGCGGAAAGTGTGTTCGCCTTTTGCAAGGAGACTATGATAAAGAAACGGTATACGGAGATTCACCAGTCGATATGGCAGCACAATTTGCTGGTGAAGGTGCGAAGTGGATTCACATGGTGGACTTAGACGGTGCCAAAGCAGCAAAGCGAGTAAATAATGAGTTTGTTCTTGAAGTTAAGAAAAAGCTTGGGGTCAATGTACAAATTGGTGGCGGAATTCGTTCAGAAGAAGACGTAGCGTATTACTTAGAAAACGGAATTGACCGAGTAATCTTAGGAAGCGCAGCGATTTCTAATCCTGAATTTGTCAAAAAGATGCTTCGTCAATACGGTGAAAAAATTGCGATTGGTATTGACGCGCGCGATGTCTACGTAGCAACGGAAGGCTGGCTTGAAACGTCAACAGTAAAAGCAACGGAGCTTGGAAAAGAGCTTGCCGAAGCAGGTGCTGAAACGTTTATCTTCACGGACATTTCAACGGATGGTATGCTTTCAGGACCAAATGTTGAAGGTATTGTCAGCATGGCAAAAGCAACAGGTAAAAGCGTCATCGCATCGGGCGGCGTAAGTAAATTAGCTGATTTAAAAGCACTACAAGCGTATGAAAAAGACGGCGTGATTGGTGCGATTGTTGGAAAAGCACTCTACACAAATCAATTTACGGTAAGCCAGGCGCTTGAAGAGGTGACATCATGATTACGAAGCGTATTATTCCTTGCTTAGACGTAAAGGAAGGGCGCGTTGTAAAAGGTGTTCAGTTTGTGGAGCTAAAAGACGCTGGTGATCCTGTAGAATTAGCGAAATTTTATGATGAAGAAGGCGCTGATGAGCTTGTTTTCTTAGATATTTCAGCATCTCATGAAGGTCGTAAAACCATGGTTCACGTAGTAGAGGAAGTGGCAGCACAGCTGGCTATTCCGTTTACAGTAGGTGGAGGAATCAATGCGGTTGAGGATATGAAACGAATGCTGCGAGCAGGTGCAGATAAAGTGTCGTTAAACACAGCTGCTGTCTTAAATCCAGATCTTATTACGGAAGGGTCAAACTTCTTTGGAGCACAGTGCATTGTAGTAGCTATTGATGCAAAATATGATGAAGAATTAGGCTCTTGGCGCGTATACACGCACGGTGGACGCAACGCAACAGGATGGGAAGTTGTTGCTTGGGCGCAAGAAGTTGTCAAACGCGGTGCCGGTGAGATCTTGTTAACAAGTATGGATCAAGACGGTGCCAAGTCCGGCTTTAACCTAGCATTAACAAAAGCCGTAAGTGAAGCGGTAAGTATCCCTGTTATTGCTTCAGGAGGCGCAGGAAATGGTCAAGACTTTGTGGACGTATTTACGGAAGGAAAAGCAGACGCAGGCTTAGCGGCATCTATTTTTCACTATAAAGAAACGTCTGTTAAAGAAATTAAAACCTATGCAAAACAACGAGGAGTGAGCATTCGATGAAGATTGAAAACGTTAAATTCAATGAAGACGGATTAGTTCCAGCAATTGTGCAGGACGCGGTTAGTAAAGAAGTGCTGACTCTAGCCTATATGAATGAAGAATCGTTAAAAAAGTCAGTTGAAACAAAAGAAACGTGGTTTTTTAGCCGCTCTCGCCAAGAGCTTTGGCACAAGGGAGCTACATCTGGAAATACACAGCGAATTGTCGCAATGACGTATGATTGCGATGCGGATTCTATTGTTGTAAAAGTAAATCCAAACGGACCTGCTTGTCATACAGGTGCATACAGCTGCTTTAATGAAAACTTGCTAGAGGACGAAAGTGCATCTCCTCAATCAGGGCGTTTTGATATTATTAATGAATTGGAATCAGTAATTGCTAAGCGCGAAGCAGAAATGCCAGAAGGAGCGTACACAACCTACTTATTTGACAAAGGTGTCGATAAAATCCTAAAAAAAGTCGGTGAGGAAGCAGGCGAAGTTATTATTGCTGCCAAAAACCGTGATCATGAAGAATTAAAATGGGAAGTAGCGGATTTGTTCTATCACGTATTGGTACTTCTTCGTGAGCAAAAGCTTCCGCTTGACGATGTCTTAGCGGTATTAAAAGAAAGACATTCGAAGTAATAAACAAAAGCTGGCCTTTGCGGTCAGTTTTTTTATTGACCAATATTTCTTTGGGTTCAGTAAAATACAGGTGTTACCGTAAGCTTTAAACTATGATATACTACCAACGTTGAAATCATGGACTTATCGGAGGACTTAATGAGAAAAAACTCAAAAGTGCACGAGAAGAAAGCAAAGGTAATTCCGTTTTTTAAAACGGGAGAAGAATATTTTGAAAAAGCACTTAAAGCCTATCAATATAAAGATTTATATAAAGCAAAACGATATCTTCAGAGAGCGTCAGAGTTAGACCGGGATGAGCCGTTAATTTTATATCAGTTAGCGACTATTTTAAATGATTTAGGTGAATATAAAGAATCAAACGAGCTGTTGCTTCATATTATCAACGATTTGGATTCTACAATGGTCAATTGTTATTATGTGATTGCTAATAATTTTGCGCATCTTGGATTATTTCAAGAAGCGTATAAATACGTTCAATGTTATTTGGAAGAAGATGTAACTGGCGAGTTGTTAGAGGAAGCGGAAGAGCTGGAAGACCTGCTTTCCATTGATTTAGAATCAGACGAAGAATATGAGGAAGATGCGCTGATTTTAAAGCAAGAACAGGCAAAACAGTTGCTTCAAGATGCACAGTTTGAAAAAGCGATTCAGCTATTAGAAGAAATCATTCGAGACTATCCTGAATTTTGGTCAGCGTACAATAATTTAGCGTTAGCTCATTTTTATCTTAATGAAACAGATAAAGCAATTGGTTTATTAGATGAAGTGTTAGAAAAAAATCCTGGGAACTTACATGCTTTGTGTAATCAATTAGTGTTTCACTATTACGGGCATAACCAGAACGTCGTGAATTATTTGATTCAACAGCTAAGCTGCGTATATCCTTTATCTCTGGAGCATCAATATAAATTAGGATCAACGTTTGCTCTTGTCGGGGAATACAAGTTAGCATATGGGTGGTTAAAGAGTTTATATAAAAAAGGATTTCAAGCAGACTCGTCTTTTCATTATTGGCTTTCTTATGCTGCTTATCATGTGGGGTTTGAGCAGTTTGCTAAAGATATATGGAAAGACGTTGGTGATTCGGGTTCAATGGTGAAGTTAGAAGCGCCTTGGCAATTTAATGAGAAGAACAATCGTCGTTTCTATTCTGAAATCGATGTTGTCGCTCAAGAAAAATGTGAAAGCACACATATTCATGATCAGCTGTATAGCCTGTATATGGCTAAGAAGCTTCCTGATAAAGAACGGTTGCTTCTATTAGAAAAAATTAAGCCATCCATACATACAAGTTCATTACTTGATGAAGTATATACGTATGTATGGCAGAATAAGCAGCACATCATGTTTGAAATTGCAGATTTAATCCAAGCTGAAATTGAAGCTGAAGTAGAGGCAGCCGGTATCATTCAGTTTTGGTTTAACATATATGTAGAATTGAATAACATACAGGCTGCCGAATGGCACCATGTCAACGTAAATGGATGGGCATCTGCAGCGACTTACTGCTACCAGAAGCAAAAGCAACAAGCTGTTTCTCAGGAAAAGGTAGCTCAACTGTATAGTATTTCTTTATCAACGGTACGCAAATACGTCAAAATTGTAAATAACCTGCTGAAGTGAGCAAAAAAATAGACGATAGTGTCGTTAGCGTATTAGGATAAAATTAATTAAAAATATATGAATAGATTCCTAAAAGGAGTGTTACTCAATGACAGAAGAAAAAATTTATGATGTCATTATTATCGGAGCCGGCCCAGCAGGAATGACTGCTGCTGTATATACGTCTCGTGCGGATTTATCAACATTAATGATTGAGCGCGGAATCCCTGGTGGCCAAATGGCAAATACGGAAGACGTAGAAAATTACCCTGGCTATGACCATATTCTAGGTCCAGATCTTTCAAATAAAATGTTTGAACATGCGAAGAAATTCGGTGCTGAGTATGCATATGGGGACATTAAAGAAATTATTGAAGGCGAAGAGTATAAGACTGTTGTAGCTGGTAAAAAAGAATATAAAGCGCGTGCTATTATTATTGCAACAGGTGCAGAGTATAAAAAACTAGGTGTTCCTGGTGAAAAAGAATTAGGAGGACGCGGCGTTTCTTACTGTGCAGTATGTGACGGAGCTTTCTTTAAAGGAAAAGAGCTTGTTGTTGTTGGTGGAGGGGACTCTGCTGTTGAAGAGGGTGTGTACTTAACGCGCTTTGCAACAAAAGTAACGATTGTTCACCGTCGTGAGGAACTTCGTGCTCAAAAAATCTTACAACAGCGTGCATTTGATAATGAGAAAGTAGACTTTATCTGGAATCACACTGTAAAAGAAGTGAATGAAAAAGACGGTAAAGTAGGTAGCGTAACGCTTGTTAATACACAAACTGGTGAAGAACAGGAATTCGGAGCAGATGGCGTGTTCATTTATATCGGTATGGTTCCTTTAACAAAGCCGTTTGAAGGCTTAAACATCACCAATGCAGAAGGCTATATTGAAACGAATGAACAAATGGAAACACGTGTCCCAGGAATCTTTGCTGCTGGTGACGTTCGTGAAAAAGCACTTCGTCAAATCGTTACAGCAACGGGAGATGGAAGTATTGCTGCTCAAGCAGCTCAACATTATATTGAAGAACTGAAAGAAAAGTTAAAAGCCGTTAACTAATTTGTTACGTATATCTTTACAAAAAGTTATTCTGTTTTAAAGTTTTTGTAACGTACGTGAAATGTTTATGGGGTACTATATAAGTAGTAATTGACCCCCTTTTATAAAATAGTAACTTTGACGGGCGTAGGACTTGTTCCTAGGCCTTTTTTTTGGACTATTTTTTGTACCATCGACATATATTTTCAGAAAATTTAGTATTAAGTAAGTGTCTTCGTTGTGAGGGCTGTTTGTTTCGTAGTATAATGATAGACAGAAAAGTGAAGAGAAGAAGAGGTGAAAAGATGCAACGAGTTACGAATTGTGTATTAGTGAAAGACGGAAAAGTACTATTACTTCAAAAGCCAAGGCGAAATTGGTGGGTAGCTCCCGGTGGGAAAATGGAACAAGGAGAATCAGTAAAGGATTCCGTTGTTCGAGAATTTCGTGAAGAAACAGGCATCTACCTGAAGAATCCAACGGTAAAAGGTATTTTTACGTTTACAATGAAAGAAAATGATAAAATTGCGTCAGAGTGGATGATGTTTACTTTTTTTGCTACCGACTTTGATGGAACAAATGTGCTAGAATCAGAAGAAGGAAAGCTTGGTTGGCATAACTTAAATGATGTTAGTGAATTACCAATGGCACCAGGAGACCATCATATTATTGATTATGTGGCAAAAGGTTCTGGTGTAATCTACGGTAATTTTACATACACGACTGACTTTGAGTTATTGTCTTATCGAATCGATCCTTGCTAACTATTTGGTTAGATAAACAATGAAAAAATTCGGTTTTAATAGGGGGTAAACAAATGAGTACTGGATCTGTAAGCGATATTCAATTGGTTATTATTACTGGAATGTCAGGTGCAGGAAAAACGGTGGCAATTCAAAGTTTTGAAGATTTAGGTTTTTTTTGTGTGGACAATCTTCCCCCAACGCTATTGCCTAAGTTCCTTGAACTTATGAAAGAATCTGGAAATAAAATGAACAAAGTAGCGCTTGTTATGGATTTGCGAGGGCGAGAATTCTTTGATAGCTTATTTGAGGCCTTAGATAATATGAGTGAAACGACATGGGTTATGCCTCAAATTCTCTTTTTGGATGCAAAAGACTCTGTGCTCGTAACAAGATATAAAGAAACAAGGCGTTCACATCCTCTTGCTCCTTCTGGATTACCTTTAGAAGGTATTAGTATGGAACGTGAGCTATTAGAGGAATTAAAAGGACGTGCCCAGTTAATTTATGAAACATCTGACTTAAAACCAAGAGAGCTACGTGAGAAAATTCTTACGCAGTTTGCTTCACATGCTTCACCTGTTTTTACAGTGAACGTTATGTCATTTGGGTTTAAGTATGGGGTGCCAATCGATGCTGATCTTGTTTTTGATGTTCGCTTCTTGCCAAACCCGCACTACATTGATCATATGAGGCCGAAAACAGGTCTTGAAGAAGAAGTTTCTTCCTACGTGTTGAAATGGACCGAAACGCAGAAGTTTGTTGAAAAGGTGCTTGATCTTTTAACATTTATGCTGCCGCAGTATAAGCGTGAAGGGAAAAGTCAGCTTGTCATTGCGATTGGTTGTACGGGTGGTCAACATCGCTCAGTCACTTTGGCTGAACATATCGGCCATCATTTTGAAAAAGACTATAAAACACATATTTCTCATCGAGACATCGAGAAGAGGAAGGAAAAATATAGATGAATAGTGAACAGCTTGCAAAAGTCGTTGTCATTGGAGGAGGAACAGGATTACCTGTATTATTAAGAGGGTTGAAAGAATATCCTCTTGATATTACAGCAATTGTAACGGTTGCTGACGACGGCGGAAGTTCTGGGAGGCTTCGAGATGAGCTAGAGATTCCGGCTCCTGGTGATATTCGAAATGTGTTAGCCGCATTATCTGATGTTGAACCGTTGGTAGAAGAGCTGTTTCAACATCGCTTTGAAACTGGAAATGAATTGATTGGTCACTCACTGGGGAATTTGCTTTTAGCCGCAATGACATCTATTACAGGTGATTTTGTGCATGCGATTCGTGAGATGAGCAAAGTGTTAAATGTTCGTGGTAAAGTATTACCTTCTGCTAATCGTAGCGTAGTGCTACATGCAGAAATGGAAGACGGAGTAATTGTCACAGGAGAGTCTAAGATTCCGGAGTATGGAAAAAGAATTAAGCGCGTATTTTTATCTCCAAAAGATATTAAGCCTTCTGTTGAAGCGTTAAAAGCAATTCGCAAAGCTGACTTAATTATATTAGGTCCAGGTAGCTTATATACAAGCATCCTGCCTAATTTACTTGTTCCGGATATTCGAGATGAGCTATGTACGACAAAAGCGAGAAAAGTATATGTATGTAATGTGATGACCCAGCAAGGGGAAACACTAGGTTTTAAAGCAAGTGATCACGTAAAGGCTCTGTATGATCATATGCCTTGTGCGTTTTTAGACGCAATTATTGTAAATAATGCGCCAATTCCTGCACCGTTAAAGAAGCGCTATGAGGTTGAACAAGCACAGCCTGTGGAATACGACCGAGAAGTGCTGACTGAATTAGGACTAGAAGTGTTGGAAGAACAGATTATTCAATATGACGGTAGTGTTATTCGTCACGATACGAAAAAAGTGGCACGCCTTATCTTTAATATGTTGGCGTAAACGTCAATTTCCGCAACTTACTACGACAACAGAATGGAGGTGGGAAAGTGTCGTTTGCTTCAGAAACAAAAAAAGAACTTACTAATTTAGAAGTGAAAGATTGCTGCGCAAAAGCAGAACTTTCAGCTTTAATTCGAATGAACGGGTCGTTGGCATTTTCTAATCGTAACTTAACAGTGGACGTACAAACAGAAAATGCAGCCATCGCCAGAAGAATTTATGTACTTCTAAAGAAATCGTATAACGTAACGGTGGAGCTGTTGGTGCGTAAAAAAATGAGGTTGAAAAAGAACAATGTTTACATTGTTCGTCTGGTGGAAAAAGCTCGTTTTTTACTGGAGGATTTAAAAATTTTAAATGAAGGCTTCACATTTACTCATAACATTTCAGAAGAGCTTGTCAAAAAGAAGTGTTGTAAGCGTTCATATTTGAGGGGAGCTTTCTTAGCTGGAGGATCAATTAATAATCCAGAAACATCCTCTTATCATCTAGAGATTTTTTCTCTCTATAGAGAGCACAATGATGCCCTTTGTGAGTTAATGAATACATTTGGCTTAAACAGTAAAACGCTTGAGCGTAAAAAAGGGTATATCAATTACTTAAAAGAAGCAGAGAAAATCACGGAATTCTTAAGTATTGTTGGAGCACATAGCGCTTTATTACGTTTTGAAGACGTTCGTATTGTACGAGATATGCGAAACTCTGTTAATCGACTCGTCAATTGTGAAACAGCGAACTTAAACAAGACCATCGGTGCAGCGATTCGGCAGGTGGAAAATATTCGTTATATTCAAGAGACAGTTGGGCTCGAAGTATTGCCTGAGAAGCTTCGTGAAATTGCTCGTTTACGAGTAGAATACCAAGACGTAACGCTAAAAGAACTAGGGGAAATGGTATCCGGCGGACAAATTAGCAAGTCTGGAATTAATCATCGTCTACGCAAGATAGATGAAATTGCCGATAAATTGCGTGCTGGACAACCAGTTACGTAAAGCAAGGGACATGGGAGGAGAACATAATGGAAAAACAAGTAGAAATTAAATTGGGAACAGGCCTTCAAGCACGAGTAGCAGCCATGTTTGTTCAAGAAGCTAACCGTTTTACATCGGATGTGTTTTTAAAGAAAGATGAAAAAGTAGTAAACGCTAAGAGCATTATGGGGTTAATGAGCTTAGCGTTAAATCGTGGTACCGTTATCACGCTGATTGCTGAAGGTAGTGACGAAGAAGAAGCTATCCAAGCGCTTTCTTCTTATGTAGAAAATGATGCATAAAAAAACCGTTCCCAATTGGGAACGGCTTCTTATTACTTCGGATCGTTTGTGAAAATTTTATCAATTAATCCGTATTCAAGAGCACGCTCAGCAGTCATGAAGTTATCACGATCTGTATCGCGTTGAAGAACTTCTAGTGGTTGACCAGTGCGCTCAGCTAAAATGTGATTTAATTTCTCACGTAAGAAAAGAATGCGTTTAGCAGCAATCTCAATCTCTGTTGCTTGACCTTGCGCTCCACCTAAAGGTTGGTGAATCATTACTTCACTATTTGGTAACGCAAAACGTTTGCCTTTTTCACCTGCAGCAAGTAAGAAAGCACCCATTGAAGCAGCCATTCCGATACAAATTGTTGATACTTTTGGCTTGATAAACTGCATTGTATCGTAAATTGCCATACCTGCTGTAATTGATCCACCAGGACTGTTAATATAAAGTGAAATATCTTTTTCTGGGTCTTCTGCTGCTAAAAATAGAAGTTGTGATACAATTGAGTTTGCAACGTTATCATCAATTGCACTTCCAAGCATAATGATACGGTCTTTTAACAGCCGTGAATAAATGTCGTATGCACGCTCACCGCGGTTTGTTTGTTCAATAACTGTAGGAATTAGATTCATATAAAATTCCTCCTTAACAAGAATAATTTGTTATGTACCTTATAATACATGTAAGGTCAATAAAGGTCAAACAAAAGAACTGCTCTTTACACATATTCGCTTTTTCTGGTATGTATTCCTTTTCTGTACTTTATAAATTTTTCCCGATTGCTCCAAAAATAAACCTTGTATACTTGAAAAGATTGGTTTTCTTTCCTATAATGAAAGCAGTCATCATAGGAATAATGATTTATTTTATGCCCTCGTAGTGTAGTGGATAGCACAAGAGATTCCGGTTCTCTTAGGGTGGGTTCGAATCCTGTCGAGGGCGTCTAAAAACGTTGCAAACTTGCAGCGCTTTTTTTATTTGTTCTGTAAAAACTGTATATTTTATGTGTGGATAGGCCTAATAATTCGTAAGTTAATTCGTTTGTCATGGTTGCCAATTTTGGCAGAATGCTATAAAACAAGTATATAAGGAAAAGTAAAACTAAGGAGGAAAAATTGTGAAATCCCTTAATAAGTTTTTTATTGTAAGTGCATCTCTTGCGTTATTGCTTTCCGCATGTGGATCGAATGAAGAAGCAGCAACACAAGAAAAGTCTCAGCAAGTGCAACAAGCAAATGAAAAAACAGTTTCAGAGGAGCAGTCTGACAGTAAAGAGTCTCAGACGAACAAAGAGTCAGAGGAGACTGAAAGCAATGACGTAGAGTCAAAAGGCGAAGCAACACTAGATAAAGAAGAGCCGGCAGTCGAAGAAAAGACAAGTAAAGAGGCAACGGAAAGGCCTTTAACCGAGTCACCTGAAGATAGAGAACAAGCAGAAGTAACGAAGCCAACAGAAGAACAAAATGATGCTGCATCAAACGAAAAGTCAGCTGAAGAGCAGCCAGAAGAAAATTCTGAAGTTCAGGACAAAGAATTAGTCCAAAGCGATAATCAAGAGTATGCAATTAAAGTACTTGAAGGCTACGAACTAGCTGGGGAAGAGCCTGGTCGTGATACGGTAATGTATAAAGAGGATGGCTCTCAATTTATGCGTATTGAGCTTCTATCAGATGTTTCGGAAAAACAAGCAGTAGAAGTAGTAAAGCAAACAGCAATGGCAGTGGACCCGAACGCTGTACAAAAAGCAAGCGTTCCTGCAGAAGGAAAGATTGCCAATGCAGAGTGGTATGAAGCAGAGTCTAATGATATGAGTGTACAAGTTATTGTAACGAAAGGAACAAAACCTGTTAAGATTACGATTTTTGCTAAATCAGCTGAACAAACAGATAAATTTATTGAAATGGCGAACACGATTCAATAAACCGTTGGAAAGGGCTACGAAACATTCGTAGCCTTTTCTATTTCAATATATTTCTCCTTCTAGTTCGTTGCTAAGTAATAAGGTTCAAAGTAGAATAAACAGTGGGAGGGAGAAACAATGGAGGTAGGTTTATTTCAACAGCAGTCTTTAAAGCTTTCCATGTCGAAAGAGTTATCGCAGGCAATTTCTCTTTTACAATATTCATCGTTGGATATTGCATCATTTATACAAGAGCAAGCGATGCAAAATCCGCTTATCGATTTTGGTGATGCCCCGTTAGTTACAAGTAGGCCTTCAGTTTATAAGCAGAACGCTAATGATGATAAAGACTTACTAAACTCAATTGCTTCTAAGCAAGAAACATTGACAGAGCACTTGCTAGGTCAAATTGTGTTTTTGGAATTAACCACTAAGGAACACGACATCATTTGCTATATGATTGAGAACTTGGATGAGCATGGATATCTGAAGGAGGACTTAATGCTTGTAGCACAAGCATGCAGTTGTAATTTAGAAGAAGTGGAAAGGGTGTTAAATTCTCTTCAACAGTTAGATCCTATAGGGGTAGGGGCAAGAAATCTTCAGGAATGTTTACTGATCCAGCTAGAGCAAAGCGGGCAGCTTTCTGATGAGTTAGAAATAATTTTGACAGAATATTTTCAAGAGTTTGCGTATAAAAAGTGGAGTAAAATTTCAAAAGAGTGCAGTATATCACTGGAGCAAGTTCAAAAATACCATGATCAAATTAAGCGTTTGAACCCTCGGCCAGGATTACTATATGCCACTCAAGCAGAGCGCTTTATTATTCCGGACTATATTATAAAGAAAGAGGGCGATGAGCTAGTAGCTTACGCCAATGAAGAGTTAGATTTTCGGTTATCAGTTAACGATGCATATAGACAAAGCTTAATGCTCCAAGATAACCACGCGGTTAAGCCGTATTTGCAGGAAAAGTACCGAGAGTTTCAATGGATTTTAAAAGGGCTTCAGACTCGAAAACAGACGCTAAACGCAATTGTTCATGGACTACTAGAAAAACAGCAAAGATTCTTTCAACATGGGCCATCTTTTTTACAGCCGTTAACGATGAAAGAACTAGCAGACTATATTAACGTCCACGAGTCAACAGTGAGCCGAGCGACAACTCATAAGTATATTCAAACACCTTTTGGAACATTTTCTATGAAGTCGTTTTTTACAGCAAGTTTAAAGCTGGGTACCACTGAAGAAACGTCCGTTATGACGGTAAAAGAGCTTATTAAACAGTTAGTGGAAAAAGAAGATAAAAAGAAGCCGCTATCTGATCAGCAGCTCACCAACCAGTTATTAACAGAGCATGATGTGAAAATATCAAGAAGAACGGTAGCTAAATACCGGGAACAGCTAAACATTGCTTCATCTAACCAAAGAAAAGTTTACGTATAACTCTATTAAAAAGAAGGTGATGTCGATGCAGGTTGTTTTGTATACAAGAAAAACATGCCCTTTATGTGAAGAGGTTAAAGATATGTTAACTGCCTTACAGCATGACCTTAACTTTAGTGTGATTGAAAAGGATATTTACTCAGATGAACGTTTATTAGAACAATTTCATCTTATGATTCCGGTTATAGAAATCGATGGTGAGGTTGTTATGTATGGGAAAATTCAAAGAGAAAATATAAGAAAGCGTTTACTTTATAAAAACGCCATCAGATGAGTTGAATAAAGGATTCACTCCTGTTAGAATGAAACATGTAACAGGGTGAATTTTTTTTGCGTGGGTGGGACAAAATATGTCTATATGGGACTTATGTTGTCCAAGGAGCTTGCAACTTAAGGAGATTTAAACATGCGTTCATTAATAGAAGTACAACGAAAATTATTGCCTGAACTTCTATCTGTTATGCAAAAGCGATATCAAATCTTGCAGTACATACGCTTAATGCAACCGATCGGCAGACGCAACTTAGCTGTTAGCTTAGGGTTAACAGAGCGTGTGTTACGCAGTGAGGTTACATTTCTGAAAGAGCAAGATTTAATTGATGTGCAGACAACTGGAATGACACTTACGACAGAAGGTGAGCTACTGCTACACGATTTAGAAGTCGTAATGAAAGAAGTTTCCGGACTTCGATTATTGGAAACAACATTAAAAGAAGCCTTTTCTTTAGCAGAAGTCGTTGTTGTTTCTGGAGATAGCGATTCTTCACTTTTTGTTAAAAACGAAATGGGTAGAGCTGCTGTGTCGTGCATCAAAGAGCGCCTTGTTGATTCCAAAAAGATTGTTGCTGTTACAGGTGGTACAACGCTTGCCGCTGTTGCTAATATGATGACACCGGAAATTAAGCACCCTGATGTTCTATTTGTGCCAGCTCGTGGTGGACTTGGTGAAAATGTTCAAAACCAAGCGAACACTATTTGCGCAAAAATGGCTGAAAAATCGATGGGTCAGTATCGTCTTCTTCATGTCCCAGACCAGCTAAGTGACGAAGCCTATAAGTCAATTGTAGGGGAACCTTCCATTCGGGAGATGATTCAATTAATTAAGTCAGCAAGTATGGTTGTTCATGGAATAGGAGACGCTATGACAATGGCGGAGCGTCGAAGGACATCTTCTGAAGACTTAGAAAAAATCAAAAAAGGACATGCTGTTGGTGAAGCTTTTGGATATTACTTCAATCAAAAGGGAGAAGTTGTTCATAAAGTGAAAACAGTTGGCATACAACTCGATGATTTAAAGAACAATAAATGTGTCATCGCGGTAGCAGGTGGTTCTTCGAAGGCAAAGGCAATTCGAGCATTTATGCAACAAGCACATCATTCGATCCTTATTACAGATGAAGGTGCTGCAAAAGAGTTAGTAAGGGATTTTAATTAATCCCTGATTATAAAAAATACTTTTTACATTCAAGGAGGAAATACCCATGGTAGTAAAAATTGGTATTAACGGATTTGGTCGTATCGGCCGTAACGTATTCCGCGCAGCTTTAAAAAACGATAACGTTGAGGTAGTAGCAATTAACGACTTAACTGACGCTAACATGCTTGCTCATCTTTTAAAATATGATTCTGTACACGGTAAATTAGATGCAGAAGTAGTAGTAGATGGCAACAACTTAGTAGTAAACGGTAAAACAATCGAAATCTCTGCTGAGCGTGACCCAGCTCAATTATCTTGGGGCAAACAAGGCGTAGATATCGTTGTTGAATCTACTGGATTCTTCACAAAACGCGCTGACGCTGCAAAACACTTAGAAGCAGGAGCTAAAAAAGTAATCATCTCTGCTCCAGCAAGCGATGAAGACATCACAATCGTAATGGGTGTTAATGAAGACAAATACGATGCAGCTAACCACAACGTAATTTCAAATGCTTCTTGTACAACTAACTGCTTAGCGCCATTCGCTAAAGTGTTAAACGACAAGTTCGGCCTTAAACGTGGAATGATGACAACGGTTCACTCTTACACAAATGACCAACAAATCTTAGACTTACCACATAAAGATTACCGTCGTGCTCGTGCAGCTGCTGAGAACATCATCCCAACTTCAACTGGTGCTGCTAAAGCTGTATCTCTAGTATTACCTGAATTAAAAGGTAAATTAAACGGTGGAGCTATGCGTGTTCCAACTCCAAACGTTTCTCTAGTAGACTTAGTTGCTGAGCTTGATAAAGAAGTAACTGTTGAAGATGTAAACAACGCTCTTAAAGAAGCTGCTGAAGGCGATCTTAAAGGGATCCTTGGCTATAGCGAAGAGCCATTAGTATCTGGTGACTACAACGGTAACATCAACTCTTCTACAATCGACGCATTATCTACAATGGTAATGGAAGGTAACATGGTAAAAGTTATCTCTTGGTACGATAACGAGAGCGGATACTCTAACCGTGTAGTAGACTTAGCTCAATACATCGCTGCTAAAGGACTATAAGAACAGCGAAATCGACTCTTTAGTCATAGCTAGATAGATATCCCATAGGACACTGCTTTGTTTTTATTGGATATCTCAAATGAGAAATACTATAATAAGACTTGCTAAGGAAGAGAGGGGCCCCCCCCCTCTTCCTTGATTTATGTATCGGCTTCTACAGCATAAACGTCATCTTGTTGCTAGTCGTGGCATTTTTCATATTGTAAGGCGCCAATATATGAAAGGTTACTACAGCTAGCTATATTGTGATTTACATAGAAGCCTAATCGCTTAGTACCCCATAATACTTAAGGAGGCCTTTTGACGATGAATAAAAAAACGTTGAGAGACATCGATGTAAAAGGAAAGCGAGTATTTTGTCGCGTAGACTTTAACGTACCAATGAAAGACGGAAAAGTAACAGATGAAACTCGTATTCGTGCAGCTCTTCCTACTATTCAACACCTAGTAGAACAAGGTGCAAAAGTAATTTTAGCTAGCCATCTTGGACGTCCAAAAGGCGAAGTAGTTGAAGAATTACGTTTAACTGCTGTTGCAGAGCGTTTACAAGCTCTTTTAGGTAAAGACGTAGCAAAAGCTGACGAAGCTTTTGGTGAAAACGTACAAAAAACAATCGACAGCATGAACGAAGGCGATGTTTTAGTACTTGAAAACGTACGTTTCTACCCAGGTGAAGAGAAAAATGATGCTGAATTAGCAAAAGCATTTGCTGAGTTAGCAGACGTTTACGTAAATGATGCATTTGGTGCAGCTCACCGTGCACATGCTTCAACTGAAGGAATTGCTCACCATATTCCAGCAGTAGCAGGTTTCTTAATGGAAAAAGAACTTGATGTGCTTTCTAAAGCATTATCAAACCCAGACCGTCCATTCACTGCAATTGTTGGTGGAGCAAAAGTTAAAGACAAAATCGATGTAATTGATAACCTGCTTGATAAAGTAGATAACTTAATCATCGGTGGAGGACTTTCTTACACATTTATTAAGGCACTAGGCCATGAAGTAGGTAAATCTCTTCTTGAAGAAGATAAGATTGATCTTGCAAAATCATTCATGGAAAAAGCGAAGAAAAACGGTGTTAACTTCTACATGCCAGTAGACGTGGTAGTAGCAGATGACTTCTCAAATGATGCAAACACTCAGACTGTATCAATTGAGAACATTCCAAGCGATTGGGAAGGCTTAGATGCGGGCCCAAAAACGCGTGAAATCTATGCTGACGTAATTAAAAACTCTAAGCTAGTGATCTGGAATGGACCAATGGGTGTATTTGAATTAGATACATTCGCTAACGGTACAAAAGCAGTAGCGGAAGCTTTAGCTGAAGCAACTGACACATACTCAGTAATCGGTGGAGGAGACTCTGCTGCAGCTGTTGAGAAATTCGGTTTAGCTGATAAAATGAGCCATATTTCTACAGGTGGCGGTGCGTCACTAGAGTTTATGGAAGGTAAAGAACTTCCAGGCGTAGTTGCTCTAAACGATAAGTAAGTTGAACGTAACAGTTCGATGGAGGACCGACCTGAAAACTGATGCTAAGAACGAACATCACAGAGAGTAACGAGTGGGACATGAAAGAGATAAAAAGAGTGTGGACCGACCTCTTTTGAACAGCACCCTCTTTTTAATCCAACGTGAGTGAAGGGAAACCAACAATAAACAAAGGACGGTGTTACACATGCGTAAACCAATCATTGCAGGAAACTGGAAAATGAACAAAGTACTTTCAGAAGCAACAAGCTTTGTTGAAGAAGTAAAGGGAGCAGTACCATCTCCTGAGAACGTAGAATCAGTAGTATGTGCTCCAGCATTATTCTTAGACCGCTTAGTACAAGCAACTAAAGGTACAGACTTAAAAGTTGGTGCACAAAACATGCACTTTGAAGAAAGCGGAGCATTCACTGGAGAAGTAAGCCCAGTTGCACTAGCTGATTTAGGCGTGAACTATGTAATCTTAGGTCACTCTGAGCGTCGCGAAATGTTCGCTGAAACTGACGAAACAGTAAATCAAAAAACAATCGCTTCATTCAAACATGGTTTAACACCCATCGTTTGTTGCGGTGAAACAAATGAAGAGTATGAGCAAGATCAAACAAAAACAGTTGTAGCTAACCAAGTACAAAAAGCGTTAGCAGGTTTAACTGACGAGCAAGCAAAACAAGTTGTTATTGCTTATGAGCCAATCTGGGCAATCGGTACAGGCAAATCTTCAACTGCAGAAGGTGCAAACGAAGTTTGTGCTTATATCCGTAGCGTAGTAGCAGAGCAATTCTCTCAAGACGTAGCAGATGCAGTTCGTATTCAATACGGCGGAAGCGTAAAGCCTGCTAACATCAAAGAATACATGTCTCAATCAGACATCGACGGTGCTTTAGTAGGTGGAGCAAGCTTAGAAGCTTCTTCATTCTTACAGCTTTTGGAGGCTGGTAAGTAATGAGTAAGAAACCAACAGCATTAATCATCTTAGATGGTTTTGCATTACGTGATGAAGAAAAAGGTAATGCAGTTAAACATGCAAAAAAACCAAACTTCGATCGTTACTGGAACGAGTTTCCACATGCGACGCTTCAAGCATCAGGTGAAGCTGTAGGTCTACCAGAAGGCCAAATGGGTAACTCTGAAGTAGGACACTTAAATATCGGTGCAGGTCGTATTGTTTATCAAAGCTTAACACGCGTGAACGTAGCAATTCGCGAAGGTGAGTTTGAGAAAAACGAAACGCTTGTAGCTGCGGTGAAGCACGCAAAAGAAAAAGGTACAAGCCTTCATCTTTTCGGACTTTTATCGGACGGTGGTGTTCACAGTCACATCGAGCACTTATATGCTCTTCTTCGCTTAGCGAAAAAAGAAGGCTTAGAGCGTGTGTACATCCACGGTTTCTTAGATGGTCGTGACGTAGCACCTCAATCTGCCGAGCAGTATTTAAAAGAATTAAATGAAAAAATTAAAGAGTACGGCGTTGGGGAAATTGCAACACTTTCAGGACGTTACTACTCAATGGACCGTGACAAACGCTGGGAGCGCGTTGAAAAAGCTTATCGCGCAATGGTTTACGGTGAAGGTCCATCTTATACAAGCCCAGAAGAGTGCGTAAAAGACTCTTATGAAAACGGCGTATACGACGAATTCGTCTTACCTTCTGTTATTACAAAAGAAGACGGTTCACCAGTTGCGACAATCAAAGACGAAGATGCAGTTATTTTCTATAACTTCCGTCCTGATCGTGCGATTCAAATTTCAAATACGTTTGCAAACGAAGACTTCCGTTCATTTGATCGCGGTGAAAAACATCCGAAAAACTTACATTTCGTATGCTTAACTCACTTTAGTGAAACAGTTAACGGATATGTAGCTTTCAAGCCTGTTAACTTGGATAATACGCTTGGTGAAGTATTATCTCAAAACAACTTGAAGCAACTTCGTATTGCAGAAACAGAAAAATACCCACACGTAACGTTCTTTATGAGCGGTGGACGTGAAGCAGAGTTTCCTGGTGAAAAGCGAATCTTAATCGATTCACCAAAAGTAGCAACATACGATTTAAAACCTGAGATGAGTGCTTATGAGGTGACGGACGCGTTGCTTGCAGAAATCGAAGGAGACAAGCAAGATGCTATTATTTTAAACTTTGCAAACCCAGATATGGTTGGACACTCTGGTATGTTAGAGCCAACAGTTAAAGCAATTGAGACAGTCGATGAATGCCTAGGTAAAATTGTGGATGCGATTTTAGCTAAAGGTGGTACAGCAATCATCACAGCAGACCATGGTAACTCTGATGAAGTTGTAACGCTTGAAGGTAACCCAATGACGGCTCATACAACAAATCCAGTTCCAGTTATCGTAACAAAGCAAGGCGTAGAGCTTCGTGAAGATGGTATTCTAGGTGACTTAGCTCCTACAATGCTTAACCTTTTAGATGTAGCTCAGCCAAAAGAAATGACAGGTAAAACATTAATTAAATAATTGATTTTTAAAGGAGAGTTTTAAAATGCCAACAATTCTTGACATTTATGCACGCGAAGTATTAGATTCTCGCGGTAACCCAACAGTTGAAGTTGAAGTATACACTGAGTCAGGCGCTTTCGGACGCGCAATCGTACCAAGTGGTGCTTCTACTGGTGAACACGAAGCAGTAGAACTACGTGATGGTGACAAATCTCGTTACCTAGGTAAAGGTGTATTAAAAGCAGTTGAAAACGTAAACGAAATCATCGCTCCTGAATTAGTAGGTATGGACGCAACTGACCAAATCGGTATCGACCGCCTTATGATCGAGCTAGATGGTACTGAAAATAAAGGTAAACTAGGTGCTAACGCTATCCTTGGTGTATCTATGGCAGTAGCTCATGCAGCAGCTGACTTCGTAGGTCTTCCATTATACCGTTACCTTGGTGGATTCAACGCTAAGCAATTACCAACTCCAATGATGAACATCATCAACGGCGGTTCTCATGCTGATAACAACGTTGACTTCCAAGAATTCATGATCTTACCTGTAGGAGCTCCTACATTTAAAGAAGCAATCCGTATGGGTGCTGAAGTATTCCACGCGTTAAAAGCTGTATTATCTGCAAAAGGCTTAAACACAGCTGTAGGTGACGAAGGTGGATTCGCTCCAAACCTTGGTTCTAACCGTGAAGCATTAGAAGTAATCGTTGAAGCAATCGAAAAAGCTGGCTACAAAGCTGGTCAAGACATCCAATTAGGTATGGACGTTGCTTCTTCTGAATTCTTCAACAAAGAAACTGGTAAATACGATTTAGCTGGAGAAGGTCGTAACGGTTTAACTTCTGCTGAAATGGTAGACTTCTACGAAGAACTAGTTAACGAATTCCCAATCGTTTCAATCGAAGACGGTTTAGACGAAAATGACTGGGATGGTCACAAACTTTTAACTGATCGTATCGGTGGTAAAGTACAACTTGTTGGTGATGATTTATTTGTAACAAACACGAAAAAACTTGCTCAAGGTATCGAACAAGGTGTAGGTAACTCTATCCTTATCAAAGTTAACCAAATCGGTACATTAACTGAAACATTTGAAGCAATTGAAATGGCTAAACGCGCTGGTTACACAGCTGTAGTTTCTCACCGTTCTGGTGAAACTGAAGATGCAACAATCGCTGATATCGCTGTTGCAACAAACGCTGGTCAAATCAAAACTGGTTCTATGTCTCGTACAGACCGTATTGCAAAATACAATCAATTACTACGCATCGAAGACGAGCTAGGTGTTCTAGCTGTATACGATGGCGCTAAATCTTTCTATAACTTAAAGAAATAAGTTATATGAGTGATAAAAAAGATGGATGAAAGCTTTTCATCCATCTTTTTTTATTGTCTTGACTTGTACCAATAGCCATTTTATGATAAATTTACTTTAAAGTAGTCTGATTTTTAGCATATAAAAATAGTTTGTATAGATAGCAACAGTTTATTTTCCTTATCTACAGGAGGTAGCATATGCACACATTTCTAATCACGCTGCTAGTTATTGTTTCGATTGCGCTAATCGTGGTTGTTGTTCTTCAAACAAGCAAATCCACTGGCTTATCTGGAGCAATTTCAGGTGGTGCTGAAACATTATTCGGTAAGCAAAAAGCGCGTGGACTTGATTTAGTACTGCACCGTTTAACGGTTGTATTATCCGTGCTGTTTTTCTTATTAACGATTGCGGTATCATATTTTCAACTGTAAGTTCGTTTGTAAATACCACCTGATGTATACGAATTTGGTATGTGCCAAGTTGTATACATCAGGTGGTATTTTTCATAAGTGTTCAATTCTTTAACTTTAAATTCATGTAATGATATAATGAATATTTAATGAAAAAGATTCCATTTTGCTTGGGCAAATGGAATTACATAAACAAACACAATGATTAGGTCATGCTTTGTGAGACATATCACATAAAAAAATGACTGATTTCTTCATAGTTGTAGACATTATAGAAAAAAAGGAGTTAATTGAAATGAAAATTGCACAACCAAAACCGTTCACTTTTGAAGGTGGAGATAAAGCCGTATTGTTATTACACGGATTCACAGGTAATTCAGCAGATGTTCGTATGCTCGGACGCTTCTTAGAAAAGAAAGGGTACACGTGTCATGCACCTCATTATAAAGGACATGGCGTAGCACCTGAAGAATTAGTACATACAGGGCCTGAAGATTGGTGGAAAGACGTAATGGATGGCTATCAGCTTTTAAAAGATCGTGGTCATGAAAGCATTGCAGCAGTTGGGCTATCACTTGGTGGCGTATTTTCGCTTAAATTAGGTTACACTGTACCTATAAAGGGTATTGTCCCAATGTGCGCACCTATGTATATCAAAAGTGAAGAAGTGATGTATGAAGGTGTTTTAGAGTACGCTCGCGAATATAAAAAGCGTGAAGGAAAATCTGAAGATCAAATCCAGCAAGAGATGGAAGAATTTAAGAAGACACCGATGAATACGTTGAACGCATTACAAGGACTAATTTCGGAAGTTAGAGACTCTGTTGATATGATTTATGCACCAACATTTGTTGTACAAGCACGTAACGATCATATGATTAATACAGATAGTGCAAATATTATCTACAATAATGTTGAGTCACCTGTAAAAGATATTAAATGGTATGAAGAATCGGGTCATGCTATTACGTTAGATAAGGAAAGAGACCAGCTGCATGAAGATGTTTATCAATTCTTAGAATCATTAGATTGGTAAAAGGCTAATCAAAAAATGAGAGCCTAAAGTTGACCAAAAAAGTAAATGAGGACGGATGAATGCTATTTTTGATAAATAGTGTTATTGATAAGCACAACGAAAAGGAGGGAAAGACTTGGAACAAGAAATTCAACAGTATATTGACCGTTTGTTAACGTTTATGAAAGAAGAAACGTATAAACCTTTAACGGTCCAAGAATTAGAGAAAGAGTTTGGGATTGAAGATTCAGCTGAGTTTAAAGATTTTGTAAAAGCTCTTGTAATCATGGAAGAACAAGGTCTTATAATTCGAGCAAGAAACAATCGATATGGTGTACCTGAACGAATGAATTTCGTTAAAGGAAAAGTAACAGGTCATGCCAAGGGATTTGCATTTGTTGTCCCAGAAGAGCAAGGAGCGGATGATATTTTCATTCCAACCACGGAGACAAACAATGCAATGCATGGAGACATTGTATTAGCTCGCGTACTGTCAGAGTCTTCAGGTAACCGCCGTGAAGGAACCATTGTTAAAATCATTGAGCGTGGTACACAACAAATTGTTGGAACGTACACGGAAAGTAAAAACTTTGGGTTTGTTATTGCGGATGATAAAAAGATCGCAGGAGATATCTTTATTCCTAAAGGTGCACGTAATGGGGCGGCAGAAGGACATAAGGTTGTTGTAGAGTTAACAAGCTATCCAGAAGGGCGCATGAATGCAGAAGGGAAAATTGTACAGATTTTAGGTCATAAAAATGATCCAGGAGTCGACATTATCTCAGTTATTCATAAATATGGACTTCCACAGGAGTTTCCAGGCGATGTTTTAGAGCAAGCGATTAATACACCTGAAACGATCTCAGAAGACGAAATAAAAGGTCGTCGAGATCTACGAGACCAAGTGATTGTTACTATTGATGGGGCAGATGCTAAAGATTTAGATGATGCGGTAACGGTAACAGAGCTTGAAAACGGTAACTATAAGTTAGGTGTTCACATTGCAGATGTTAGTCACTATGTAACGGAAGGTTCACCAATTGATGTAGAAGCGGCAGAACGCGGAACAAGTATCTACTTAGTAGATCGCGTAATTCCTATGATTCCGCATCGACTTTCAAACGGGATTTGTTCCTTAAATCCAAAAGTAAATCGATTAACGCTTTCCTGTGAAATGGAAATTAATTCAGCTGGAGAAGTGGTTAATCATGATATCTTCGAAAGTGTAATCAAAACAACTGAGCGAATGACGTATTCCGATGTTAATAAAATTCTGACAGACAAAGATGAAGCCGTTCGCGCTCGTTATGAAGAGCTGATTCCAATGTTTGAGCGTATGGAAAAACTGGCGGAAATTCTTCGTAAAAAGCGTATGGACCGAGGAGCAATCGACTTTGATTTTAAAGAAGCAAAAGTATTAGTTGATGACGACGGTCATCCAACCGATGTGATACTGCGTGAGCGCTCTGTATCCGAAAGGCTAATTGAAGAATTCATGCTAGCAGCAAATGAAACTGTGGCTGAGCATTTTCACTGGATGAATGTTCCGTTTATGTACCGTATTCATGAAGATCCAAAAGAAGAAAAGCTTAATCGCTTTTTAGAATTTGTGACGAATTTAGGATACGCTGTAAAGGGAACAGGAAATGACATTCATCCTCGTGCGCTACAGGACATTTTAGAAGCAGTAGCGGGAACACCAGAAGAGATGGTGGTTTCTAAAGTAATGCTACGCTCGATGCAGCAAGCCAAATATCAAGCAGATAACCTTGGCCACTTTGGACTATCAGCGGAGTTCTACACACATTTCACGTCTCCAATTCGCCGTTATCCTGATTTAATCGTTCATCGCTTAATTCGTACGTATTTAATTAACAATCAGGTGGATGAAGCAACGCAAGAAAAATGGGGCGAAAAGCTTCCTGAAATTGCTGATCACTCTTCAAGCATGGAAAGAAGATCGGTTGACGCAGAGCGTGAAACGGACGATATGAAAAAAGCGGAGTTTATGGCAGATAAAATTGGTGAAACGTTTGACGGAATTATTAGCTCAGTAACAAACTTTGGAATGTTCGTTGAACTATCAAATACAATTGAAGGTCTTGTACATGTTAGTGATTTAACGGATGATTATTATCGCTATGATGAACGCCATTATGCAATGATTGGTGAGAGAACAGGAAAAGTGTTCCGTATTGGCGATGAAATTGAAATTAAAGTTGCTGATGTGAATAAAGACGAGCGTGCCATTGACTTTGTTATTGTCGGCATGAAGACAAGTCAAAAGCGTTTGTCAAAAGACCGTCCAAAAGTGATTAACATGAAACAAAAGTCACGCAAGGACGATAAAGAAAACCGCAGAGGTCGTCGCAAAGATAAAGCAGGCGATTCAAAAGGTGAATGGACAACACAAAAGCCGAAAAAGAGGAAAAAGAAAAAATTCTTTGAAGGCGCACCAAATCTTAAAAAGAAAAAGAAGAAGCGTAAATAAGTAAATAGAAGCAGCCTTAACGGCTGCTTCTAAAGACGAGCGAATGAAAGGGGAATAAGCAAGTATGCCAAAAGGTGAAGGGAAAGTAGTTGCTCAAAATAAAAAAGCAAGACACGACTATTTTATTGAAGAAACGTACGAAGCAGGAATTGTCCTACAAGGAACGGAAATAAAGTCGATTCGTAACGGGCGCGTAAACTTAAAAGACTCATTCGCACGCGTTCAAAACGGTGAGGTATTCTTACATAATATGCACGTTAGTCCATATGAACAAGGAAACCGCTACAACCATGAACCGCTGCGTACCCGCAAGCTTTTACTTCACAAGCGTGAAATCAATAAATTGATCGGCTATACCAAGGAAACAGGGTATTCACTTGTACCGTTGAAAATCTATTTAAAAAACGGCTTTGCTAAGGTTTTATTAGGTCTTGGTAAGGGTAAAAAGAAATATGACAAGCGCGAAGACTTAAAACGTAAAGAAGCGAAACGCGATATAGAGCGAGCTTTCCGCGATCGTCAAAAAGAATAGTTACATTATTTTACAATTGCAAAATGCTTGTTTTGTGCTATAATAAAAATAGTTATTCGTTAGATGACTTTTGCAAACACAAGTCGCTATCTGCTGTAAGTGAAAAATCTTACGCATTCCGACTCCCTTTTCATAATGGGGACGTTACGGATTCGACAGGGATAGTTCGAGCTTAGGTTGCGAGTCGAGGAGATGGCCTCGTTAAAACATCAACGCCAATAATAACTGGCAAATCTAACAATAACTTCGCTTTAGCTGCCTAATAACAGCTTAGCGGTTCCTCCCTCCATCGCCCATGTGGTAGGGTAAGGGACTCACTTTAAGTGGGCTACGCCGGAGTTCGCCGTCTGAGGACGAAGGAAGAGATTAATCAGACTAGCTCTTTGGGCGCCTGTCAGCAGGCAGATAAATGAGCGAAATGCGAATATGCTGACTACACTCGTAGACGCTTAAGTGGCGATATTTCTGGACGTGGGTTCGACTCCCACCGTCTCCACCAAATACATAATTTTGGTGGCTAACCTTACTATAACAAGAACCATAAAATTGCAGAAAATGCATCTTTATGGTTCTTTTTTAGTTTTTAAATTTATGCTTCCTCAAAGTTTTAGAGGGGATTTTATAATGAAAAACAATCACATCTTTATAAAGACGTGATTGTTTTTTGAACTTTAATTTAAAAAATTTATGATTAGAAATATTTAAATAGGATTTTAATTAATTTTAAAAGGTTTTACTGATTTACTAAAAATAGATAAATTAGTTGATTTTATCATCGATTTCGGTTTTGAGGTTTTTTCTTTTTTAGTATCTAAATTATTTAATTTGCTATTAATTTGCTTCTGGATATCTAAATGCTTTGGTGATTTATTGTTCATTTATTGTTCCCCCTTTTATAAAGAAGTATTTGTTTCTATTGTCTCAGATAAGATACTTTCAAATTCATCCATGAGTTCTTCAAACTGAGCGTTTTGTAATTCTTGAGTTTCTGGGAGTAAATCTGGGTCAACCGTAATTAATAGCATATGCGGATCATTTTGAAATGTGACAGGACGAGTGATATATTGTCTGCCTTTTTTTTCTCCAGTTCCCTCGTATTTAAAGGTATAAAATAATTCTAATTCAATTCCTCTAAGAATTCCAGTACGTTGTTTTTTATTTAACTCCTCTAAACGTTCCTTCTTTTCTGTTTCAAAGTATATCATCTGAGTGTTAGGAAAATACTTTAGCAGTAAGTCATAAGCATCAGTCATAAATGAATAAATAAGTGAATCTTTATAAGTTAGATCATTCACGGATATAGAGTCAAGGTGAAGCTTGCTGTCAATAATGAAATCCAGTATTGGACGAAAATTTTGTTGATTAGCTAAAAAGCTTCGGATTGATTTATGGTAATTTTTATAAAGGTTTTTATCTATTTCGTAATATTGCTGGATCATACCATTCAAAGTCGTGTGATCTTTTACGAAGCCTTCTTTATTCTCCTAGTATTAATTTTAATAAACAGCCTAGAATGATTCCTTCAAATGTTTAAATATAAAATAAAAGAATTTAAATTTAGTACAGCCTTGAAATACAGTTTCTTGATTCTAATTCTTAAGAAAGCCTAAAAGAGACTGAGACATAAGTAGTTCAGCCTCTACTATACCTGAACGATTGAGAGTTCATAACTTTTAATCGTTCAGGTTTTTTTTTGATTGTGAAAACAATGTTGAAAACAGGGTGGAATGGAGCGTAGGACACTCGACTCCTGCGGGAAAGAGAGGGAAAACGGAGATCCCGCAGCGCAGCGAGGAAGCTCAGGTTCCTCCCCGCGGAAAGCGAGTGACCGTAGCGCAATGGAATGAACGTGTTGAGACAAACTAAAGAGATGGGAACAGCTAGTGTTCGTCTTTTAGAAGCAATCATTTTGTTATGTCCCAAACTCTTTTTATTTTTTGTGGATAAATAATCGATAAAAGTTAAATTATTTTATTTTTCCATACTTTAAGGTGTTAAGATATATTCGATGTGCAAAAAAGAAAAGGGGATAATGCTATGCTTAAATTTAATCCAGGTAAGGTTCCTAATGGCTTAATTTTAGATACAAATGTGCTAGTTTATTTATTTGATCCAGAGAGAGGTGAAGATGAGTTATTTCGTCGCCTTTTAGGTTTATTAACGAATAGATGGATAAAATTAATTATTCCTGAACAGGTAAAAGGAGAATGGAATAAACACAAAGAAGAGAGAAATGAGCAATATTTAAAAGATACAAGAAAATCACTCCAAAAGCATAAAGATCTGGCGTCACATTTTGATCAACAGCAAGAAAAAGATGATTTTTTAACAAGATTAGAGCAATTAGAAATCATGGCTGTAAGGCAATATAGATATACACATGGATTAAGAGCTCGAAATTTAAATGATTTTATAGAAAATAAATATTACACTGATATCCCTTCAAGAAATTCCAGTATAGATAACCTAATAGTTAATATGTCTTTAGAAAGAAAAGCTCCCTTTTTTACATTTAATAAAGAGAGTGGTTCTAAAAAAGCTTCAAAAAATGAAATGGCAGATGCTATTATATTTTTTACGGCTTGTGATTATGCTCAAAAAAATGAGGAGAATTTTGATCATATTTATTTTATTACCGAAAATAGCAAAGATTTCAGTGGAGGTAACGGTGCAGAGTTACATGATAATCTAAAAGGTTATGCTGAAAAAGCAGGAGTTCAATTCAATAATAATTTAAGACGAGTTCTAGATATTATAGATCCGCAAAAGTCATTAATTTTTCCGGAACAAAAGACTGTTAAAGATCATTTACAGAGCAATAATTTTACAGATTGTTCTAATTGTAAGGATGAAATGCATGTTAACGCTGATTGTCAAACTAGAACATCATCCAGATATCCAGAAGGCGAATTTATATTAGTTTGTCCTCACTGTGGACATGAGCATCCTACTGGAGAAACCTATCATCATTTATATAATTAACTTTATTTGAAAAAGATGCAGATTTAGACATTATATTTAATTTTTTAAATTTTAATAATTTAAAAGTAGCCTCAGAAGAAAAAAATTCTAATTAATTTTCTGCAATTTTATGGTTCTAAAATAAACTTTGTGCAACCATGGATATAAGTAGTATATAGTAGATGGTTCATTCCATTCAGATTTTAATTAGTTGTCAAGAACAAAGTGATAAATATGTTGTCTAAAGTAAAAGCAGCAGGATTTCAATCCTTAATATCATCGTAATCTTTACTTCTGTATCGAGGGGGATTTATAGAGAATATATGGAATTTAAATAACGGATAAGACCGATTTTTGTCTTCCGTTTAGTATAACAGCTATGTGTAAGGGGGAAATTGTATTATTCATCGCCCATTTGGCCTCTATCTTTTAATCCATCCCTCTATCTTGTACAATATCATTATACAAAAAGATTAAATAGAGGGATGGTATGAACTTACATCTTCAACTACAGCAAGCTTTACAAGAATGTGAACGACTACAGAAGGAAAATACGTATCTAAAACAACTTGTACAAAAGATGACAATTCAACAAAAAAAAACTGAAAATCAAATAGACATAAATAAAGTTATTACAAATCAATCTTCCCCTGAAGAAAAGGTTCACTTATTTCGAAGCTTATTTAGAGGTAGAAATGATGTATTTGCGAAACGGTGGGAATCTAAAAGTGGACGCTCTGGCTATAGCCCCTCCTGTGTAAATGAATGGCATCCAAAGTTATGTAGAAAACCTCAGATTAAATGTAGCAATTGTACTCATCGAATTTTAATGAATTTGTCAGATCAAGTCATTTATGATCACCTAAGTGGAAAACATACAGCAGGTCTTTACCCACTTCTTGACGATGATACATGTTGGTTTTTAGCTATAGATTTTGATAAACAAAACTGGAAAGATGATGTTTATGCTTTTGTACAAGTCTGTAAAGAGTATCATATCCCTTGCAATATTGAACGTTCTCGCTCTGGTAATGGCGCTCATGTATGGATTTTCTTTCAAGAATCTATAACTGCATCTCTTGCGCGAAAACTTGGAATGAATCTTCTATCTAAGACATTAGAAACTCGATATGAAGTTGGGATGGACTCTTATGACCGTTTATTTCCTAACCAAGATACCTTGCCAAAAGGAGGATTTGGCAATTTAATTGCATTGCCGTTACAACAACAGGCTAGGGTAAATAGTAATAGTATCTTTGTAGATGAAACATTTACTCCTTATCCAGATCAATGGATATACCTTTCGTCAATTAGGAAAATGTCGAAAATAGATGTGCAGAAAGTAATTAAACAGGATGATTCCACTATTATTAGAGAAACCATATCGGGACAAATACTCCCTAAACAAATGACCGTTGATTTAAAGAATGGAATTCATATTCCGAAAGAGGGGATCCCTTCCTTTTTACTATCCAAGATAGCAAGGTTAGCAGCTTTTAATAATCCTGAGTTTTATAAAGCTCAAGCAAATCGGATGTCAACACATAGAATACCAAGAATTATTAATTGTACAGTAGACGAAACAACTCAATTCGTATTGCCAAGAGGTTGTTTCGAAGATTTACAGAAACTTTTACAAGAACACTCTGTTCATGTGGGAACTGCAAATCAACGGTATGAAGGAAATCAAATTGAGGTCACCTTCCATGGCACATTGACATCACAACAACAAGAAGCTATTTCTGAGTTACTTACACATGATAACGGTATTCTCTCAGCCACTACTGGGTTTGGTAAAACAGTTACAGCAGCTGCACTTATAGCTGCTCGGAAAGTTAATACTTTAATCATTGTACATCGCACGCAGTTGATGCAACAGTGGATGGAACAGCTTTCTACTTTCTTTGACATCCCGTTAAAATCAATTGGACAGATAGGTGGAGGTAAAAATAGATCAACAGGAATAATTGATGTAGCAACAATTCAAAGTTTAAACCATAAAGGACAAATTGATGCTCTTGTAACACAATATGGACAAATCATCGTTGACGAATGCCATCATATCTCAGCTTTTAGTTTTGAACAAGTATTAAAAAATGTGAGAGCAAGATATGTACATGGATTAACTGCAACACCTATTCGGAAAGACGGTCTCCATCCTATTATTTATATGCAATGTGGTCCAATTCGTTATAAAAATGATGCAAAAGTACAAGCGAAAATCCGACCTTTTGTTCATCGATTTATCCCTAAACATACAACATTCTCTACAGAAAAGACGAAGATTCAAGATATTTATAGCGAACTATCAACAACTACACAACGAAATCTTCTATTATTTAATGATGTATTACAAGTTCTAGGGGAGGGGCGCTCGCCTTTAGTATTGACAGAAAGAGTTGAACATGTTGAAGAACTACACAGAAGGTTTAAAGGATTTGCCAAAAATATTATCATCCTCTCAGGTAGTATGAAAAAGAAAGAACGTCAGCAAGAATTACACCGTTTGGTAGAAATTCAAGATGATTCAGAGTTGCTAGTAATTGCTACAGGAAAATATATTGGAGAAGGCTTCGATTATTCCAGGCTTGATACCTTGTTTTTAGCCATGCCAATATCTTGGAAAGGCACTTTACAACAATATGTAGGGCGTTTGCATCGAACCCATGCTAATAAACAAGAAGTTAGAGTATATGACTATGTAGATTACAATGTTCCGGTTTTAAAGAAAATGTATGAAAAACGCCTAACAGGCTATCGAACGATGGGCTATACACTAGATGATAATCCATCTTCTAGTGCTGAACAGATGAGGCTGTTTTAAATTCATGTATTCCCACCCTGCCTTGTTTGAATAGATAGCTGTTATTTATTGAACATCCATTTATATATTGGAAACACAATTAACTATATTAACTTTTAGTGGTTTTATCGTTCATAAGCAAATTTTCTGCAAATATATGAGTTACTATAGTTGTTTTTTTATTCGATGTAGGTAAAAAATGTTTTATTTCGTGCAGATATATGGGTAATTATTATACAATTTTATGGGTTAAGTCACACTTACTTATAATAAGAACCATAAAGCTGCACTAGCTGCGGCTTCATGGTTCTTTTTTATTTGAAGTTTATTTATGTTGTTTCAGGTTAGAAGCTGAAACTGTTAAGGATTATGCTATGGCTATATATTTCATCGCCATTTGAAAGAACGAAATAGTTGCATGAAGCGCAAACTGCATACCAATACATGCTCGCTGCCCATTTCCAAAGGGTTTAAAAGCATGATGTGGCACTTTTTTAGGATCTTCAAACCGTTCTGGAATAAACTCTTCTACATTATCTCCCCAAGCACTTTTATCACGATGCAAAGAAGGAAGTAAAACCATAATGCGCTCACCTTCTTTTTGCACAGGGTATTTGCCTCCAATAAGGGCGTCTTCTTTAGCAAAAAGGTTGAAAGCAGGTGCGGTTGGCCATAATCGGAGAGATTCGTTTAACACCATTTTGATATATTTGAGTTTTACTACTTGGTCATATGAAGGTATATCATCCGTCAAAATAGTATCGACTTCTGTATAAGCTTTTTCCAACTTATCAGGATTATTCATTAAGTAGTAAATGGCAAATGACAGTAATTCACTCGTTGTTTCATGACCTGCAATTAAAAAAGTAATAATTTGATAACGAATGTTTTCATCATCTAGCAGGTCATCTGTCTCAGGATCTTTAACGTTTAGCATGCGCGCCAATAAATCTTTGTCGTTCTGACCATTTTGGTTTTTGCGTTCTGAAATGATACTATCAACCAATGAAAACATCGCTTGGATATCACGTTGAAAGTGTTTTTTGTTCGAACCATTAATTTATCTTGAATATCTAGTCGCTGCATTTGATGCATGGCTTCTTCTAAAGCACGTACCATACTTGTTACAAAAGGGTGATAGTTTTCGCGATAAAAGCTATTGAAGCGATAGTTGAACCCACATAAGCCAATTGTATCTAATGTGAGTCTGGTCATATCCTCTGGAACATCAACTTCTTCATTTGGGTTTAAACGCTCCCACTTTTGAACGAGCTGAACCGCAATATCAGTCATCATAGAATGGTAATCTTTCATTGCTCGTTGCTTAAATGTTGGAGCCAAAATATTGTGTGCCTTTTGCCAGTTTGGTTCGTGTGTCCAACTTGTAAAGAGACCATCGCCACCAAAAGCGCGAACTTTAGCTAAAGCACCTTCAGCATTTTTATCAAAACGTCACTGGTCACACACTTCTTTTACAAGCTCATGTCCTGAAAGAACAAGAGAGGAGCCGGTCGGACCTTGTAATCGGAAAATCGGGCCATATTCTTCAGCTAATTTCATTAACGATAGGACGGGTTTATTTTTGTCAAGCAAAGGTACGTTGCCAAGAGGTCCATATGTTTTAGGTTGAGGTATTTCGGTTTTCATAAAAAAATCATCCTTCCTACATGTAATGAGTAAGTGCTATTCAGTTGTCGAAAAAAATTCTTTTCTCGAAAAATATGATAGATAAATAATTTTATCATTTAATTATTTTCGATCCCGATGATATCCTTTTTGAAGGTAGGGTATCAGACGATTTCTAGCTTAGTATATGAGCTTATTCTTTGTAGTAGCTTTTATTTATCATCATGTAAAGATGAATGATGATGGTGCTGAAAGAATTGCCGAATAAATTAATTGCGGTATAATAGAAGGTGGCAGAGTGATGTTTTAACATTAGATATACATTCGAAAGAGAGTGAAAAATATGGGTCGTAAGTGGAATAATATCAAAGAAAAGAAAGCGTCAAAAGATGCTCAAACAAGTCGAATTTATGCTAAATTTGGCCGTGAAATTTATGTAGTAGCAAAACAAGGTGAGCCGGATCCAGAAGCAAACCAAGCGCTAAAAGTTGTTTTAGAGCGAGCGAAAACGTATAACGTACCAAAAGCTATCATTGATCGTGCAATTGAAAAAGCAAAAGGTGGCGGAGAAGAAAGTTATGACGAGCTTCGTTATGAAGGCTTTGGTCCAAACGGTTCAATGGTTATTGTTGATGCGTTAACAAACAATGTAAACCGCACAGCTTCAGACGTTCGCGCTGCTTTTGGTAAAAACGGCGGTAATATGGGCGTTAGTGGATCTGTTTCTTATATGTTTGATGCAACTGCTGTTATTGGACTGGAAGGCAAATCATCAGACGAAGTTCTTGAAATTTTAATGGAAGCAGACGTTGACGCTCGCGATATTTTAGAAGAAGAAGATGCAGTGATTGTTTACGCTGAGCCAGATCAGTTCCACGCTGTACAAGCTGCTTTTAAAGAAGCTGGTATTACGGAATTTACGGTGGCAGAAATTGTGATGCTAGCTCAGAGCGATGTGACGTTACCTGAGGATGCAAAAGCTCAGTTTGAAAAAATGATTGATGCACTTGAAGACTTAGACGATGTTCAACAGGTCTACCATAACGTTGATCTAAGTGAATAATTTAAAAAAGACGTTCCCATGTGGAACGCCTTTTTTATTAAGCTAATTCTTTTTGTTTTGTTTCAGATCCTAAGAAAATAACCGATGCCACACCAATTAAGATAGCTCCTGCGAAAATAGTAAATATAACGGTCAGAGAAGCGCCTTTAGTTGTTAAATAACCAATAAGCAGTGGGCCTAAAATTCCTCCAATTCTGCCAAAGGAAGCAGCCATTCCTGCACCAGTACCGCGAATAACTGTCGGATATTGCTCCGGTGTATACGCATATAAAGCTCCCCAAGCACCTAAGTTAAAGAACGACAAAAGCATTCCTGATGCTAGCAGTAAGCCGAGAGACTCTGCAGTTCCGAAGAAATATGCGCTTGCAGCCGTTCCAATGAGATAGGTGATTAGTACAAATTTTCGTCCCATTCGTTCAATGAACCAAGCGGCCGTATAATAGCCCGGCAGTTGTGCAAGAGTCATAATGAGTACGTATTCAAAGCTTTTAATTAAGCTGAATCCTTTTATAACCATCACGCTTGGTAACCATAAGAACATACCGTAGTAGGAGAATACAACGCAAAACCAAAGAATCCATAACATGATTGTTGGTTTACGATAGTCTTTGCTCCATACATGCTTAATATTATCTAAAACGGATGGTTTATGTTCTGCAATTGACTGTGTAAACTTCGGTGAATCTGGAAGTTTGATACGCAAATAAAGTGCGTAAAAAGCAGGTAAAGCGGTAATTAATAATGCGATTTGCCAGCCGAAGTTTGGGATAACAAAGTATGAAATAAGTGCGGCAGCTAACCAGCCATATGCCCAAAAGCTTTCCAGCAATACAATGATTTTCCCTCGTCTTTCGGGAGCTACGGTCTCTGATACAAGTGTTGAAGCAACAGGAAGCTCTCCGCCTAGTCCCATTCCGATAATAAATCGTAAAGTTAAAAACATCCATAAAGTTGTCGATAAAGCAGACAATCCGCTCGCAATTGAAAAGAGTAATAGCGTAATAATGAACACCCATTTTCGACCGATTCGATCCGCAAGCAATCCAAAAACAAGAGCTCCAACAGCCATGCCGATGGAGTTCACACTACCAATCCAGCTCATTTCATTAGGTGTAAGGTTCCATTCTGTATGTAGAGCTGCAATAATAAACGAAAGAATGCCTACGTCCATTGCATCGAATAACCAACCGAGTCCGGCGATGTTTAATAGCTGACGTTCAGACAAATTGTTCTTACTCATAGGGTCCTCCTCTAACAGATGTCTTTACAGTAGTCTTAAACAGTTTACAACTGTCTTTACATTTTGTCACTAGTAATTTTGAGTTTGGCAAAAGTGAGAGGGTAGAGAATGAAAAAAAAGACGCTAGTAAGCGTCTTTGTAGCATTAGCGATTTGTGTCTTCAATCGTACCTTCTTGGTAAGTGTCGCTCATTTGTTCATGCGTTTCAGAAAGGCCTTGTGATACTTCATCTGAATTTTTGTAGTCTGCAGCTTTAAATTGACGTCCTGCTAAATCATTTGTATTGACGGGTTTAATTTGTTTTTGGTTTTCATTTTTATTCATATTGTATCTTCCTTTCCTTAGTGAAATAAACTTCTTCCTCAGTTTGTGTGAGTAGGGAAAGATATATACAAAAAAAGAGTTTGGGACATAACAAAATGATTACTTCTAAAAGACGAACAATAGATGTTCCAATCTCTTTGATTTGTCTCAACACGTTCGTTCCATTGCGCTACGGCCACTCGCTTTCCGCGGGGAGGAACCTGAGCTTCCTCGCTGCGCTGCGGGATCTCAGTTTTCCCTCTCTTTCCCGCAGGAGTCGAGTGTCCTACGCTCCATTCCACCCTGTTTCCAACATTGTTTTCACAATCAACAAAAAACCTGAACGATTAAAAGTGAGAAACTCTCAATCGTT
>NZ_KQ758649.1:0-48385 GCF_001457055.1 Priestia veravalensis
CCAATGCATGTAGACTTTCAATTTCTACTAGCTGTGCAAAAAGTAATAATTTAAGGAATGATTCTGTCGTTAATTTTTTCGTATAGTAATCTAATTTCAATGTTTTCACGTTATCTTCTAATAATTGAAGATTAATTGGTGAAAACCATTGTCCAAATGAAGTTTTTCGTGTAATCTTGTCCATAAGTTTGGTCCTTTATTAGTGGATTTGGACGGGTTACCACCATCTATTTCCATTATAAAGGACTTTTTGTTTGCCTAAAATAATAAAATTGAAGATTTTGAGTCTTTTTAATAGTTAATTTAAATTAATGCAACACTAGTGATTGTGTATACTTTAATAAAAATAACAAAGAATGTCAATAGAATTTTCTAAACAATTTCAATTGTCTCATTTATTCAAAAAGACTTCATTGATTTTCTTATATAGGCTGCTCTGTCTTTAATAAAGTCACAAATAAACGCAGGTTCTTGATAAAAAGTAGCTAACTTGTGCTGTATATACGGATCTTTCTCTACATAAGGCAAAATCAGCTGGTGGAGTGCTTCAATCTTTGGTTTCATATAGTTAACAGTGAACTGATGATTTAGCGCAGAATTCATTTTTTCAATATATTGTTTCTTAAATTTTGATATGGCCAAAAGTCGTGCTGTTAACGTATTAAACCCTTCCATTCTCACATAGTTACTTTCCATTTCATCTCCGTTGACATCGCGCCCCCACGTAGCATCATAGTCCCAAGGAAGGAGTTCAAAGCACTTCGTATCACTGTTCCGGTACAAAGCATAGTTATGAACAAAACCATCAAAGTTTTGAAGACAAATTACTCCCACCAACCAGGCTAAATAGCGATCTACCTCCAAGTGCTCTTCAATGTTATCTTCAAACTCTTGATTCGTCCATGTATTCAAGTTATAAATAAAATATTCTAACGCTTCTTCATCTTTTCCGTACGCTACTTTTGTTTCGTACCCTGATTGAAGCGATTCTTTTGGCTTCTCATCCAAATCACTCATTAACGAGAAGTTGGCATCTCCGTCTACAGCGTAAAAGATAGAGCCTTTTGGCAAGCTACGCTTTGTTAAGAAGTACTCGTTTACCGATTCTAACTGTAAATAAACACCTTCATTTTTCCCGTTAATGGTGAGATGAACAAACTGTGATTTCGGTGATAGTACGCCAAGGTCTGAAAAGAAATCGAGCGATAGTTTATTGCGAACTAGCGATGGATCTTTATATTCTGCATTGAGATGAATTTCGTTGGTCTTCCCGAATTTATTTGGTGAATAAAACTCTATATAGTACGATTTCTTTCTCATTTCTCGGATGTGTGATCCCCTTAGAGTTAAGCCTATTTCATACCTCTTTTTATGAACTTTCATCACTGCGGGTATGGAATCTTCAGACCAGATGTCGGCCTTTAGTTCTTTAAAGTCCCGAACATTAGCAAAAACAGAATAGGTGGCAATTCCCATCTCTTTCCCTCCTTTTGGATACATTTTAAATTATATGAGCTCCTCTCCCACCGAGATGCTAGAAACTCCTTGGTTATTTCTTAAAATTCCACGTTTATCTCATAGCAAGTACGGCGTATTAAGCGTATCTTATGGTGAAAGGCAAAAAAATGATTCTCATAAGGAGGTTTTTAGATTGTATATTCAATCTAAGCGTATTCGTAAAGCTGCTGAATCTTTACAAAAATCAGAGCTAGGCAGATTTATGTATCAAGAACCAAAAGGTCATAGCTCAAAAAGTTCATCTAAAAAAACAGCTCTTTCTCACAAAAAGACGGAGAAAAAGACAGAAAAGAAAACAGAGAAAAGAACGGAAAACAAGTACTGTACGAAAAGCTCACGTTCTCACAAAAAGCATCGTTCTCACAAAAAAGTAACGTGCTTCTGTAAAGAAAAGCATTCTCATAAAAAGCACCGCTCTTGCAAAAAACACTCTCACTCTACAAAGCACTCTTATAAAAAGCACCGTTCTTGCAAAAAACACTCTCACTCCACAAAGCACTCTTATAAAAAGCACCGTTCTTGCAAAAAACACTCTCACTCCACAAAGCACTCTCATAAAAAGCACCGCTCTTGCAAAAAACATTCTCACTCTACAAAGCATTCTCATAAAAAGCACCGCTCTTGCAAAAAACACTCTCACTCTACAAAGCACTCTTATAAAAAGCACCGTTCTTATAAAAAACATTCTCATTCCACAAAACACTCTCATAAAAAACACCGCTCTGAAAAGAAAAAAACATGTTTCTGTAAAGAAAAACACTCTTACAATAAGCATCAACCTTCTCAAACGTTTAAACATTCCCATAAAAAAGAGAAACACTCTTCAAAAAAATATGGTCACAAGAAAAAAATTGGGCATTCACACTTACCTAACTTAACAAGCCATCCAATTACAGGCAAAAAGCCAGTTAAAAAATGTGACCATTCTCCTTGCTTCTGTAATCACCCATTCAACCGCTTCTTTAGATAAAACATTACATGCTCTACAAGACGTTATAGCTTCTTGTAGAGCCCTTTTATTCCATTTACATGCTATACAATTCTTTATATTTTAAAGATACCTGTAAACCCTTTTACTAAGTTTGTTAATTGATTCATTGCTCCCATCATCTGTCCCGCTGTATTCATCATTTTATTAACGTCATAATTTCCGTCTGAAGATTTAAATTGAGACATTAAAGAATGAAACTGGTTAGGCTGTTGCTTCATTTGCTGATTACCTTTTGGATAAGGATTTGGAAAAGGCATTCCATTTTGATAAAAAGGGTATTGCTGTTGGTTGTTTACATATTGCATTTGGGGTGGAACTTGAGCATAAGGCTGTTGCGGCAACTCTGTATGATGCCATGGTTGCTGATGATATTCTGGAAATGGGTACACCTGACTTAAATCAAACCGTTCTTCTTCCCATTGATTCTGCATGTAATATGGATAAGGATTCTGTTGATTATACATACTGGCTCGCTACCTCCCTTTAAAAATTTTATTATATGGTATGTGGGTACTCAATCTCAGGTGACGCACTACACCTTTTATTTTTCACTTTATATTTAGAAGAACGTTGTGAAAAATGTTAGTTTCTGTCGAAAGTTTAAATTTTTCAAAAAAACGAGATAATTTCAATCTATGTTACGATAACTATAAGTGATGCTAACAAGACAAGCACACAAAATGGGGATAAGGAGTGAATTTACATGTATGTGAACGAGCTTCAACAAGCTTTTATGGCTAAAAAACAGTATGAGCCAACTTCAAGTAATGAGCTGCTAGACTTCGCGCAGCAGCAGTATTTAAAAGGTTGTTTAACACTATCCGATTATAAAATCGCCGTTCGTGAGTTAGAACAAATCGGAGCTTCAAAACCCGAATTTGCACACGAGAATTAATTGTACTACATTGCCCTCAGCTAATTGACTGAGGGCTTTTCTATATTTAACTACTTATACTCACCGCTACTGTGACGCATATTAAAAAAGATCGTCCATTTCATTTCAAGGAGGAGTTTCGATGAGTCGAGGAAAACACTTTAACCATAAAAAGCAAGGGCATGAACCAACCGTTTCGCAAGCGGGGCAGCCCGTTACACCAAAACACACTCAAAAAGTGGATTATGTAATCAATACAGTCGGTACGGAAGACGATCCTGCTGTCAGCATCCACGTGCAAAAAGATAACGATTAATTCAATTACAACACAGCAAAAGCCTAAAAGTGTAAACACACCTTTAGGCTTTTACTGTTTAATCAAACTTAACCGTTCATTAAAATGGACTCTAATACGTACTTATTTGATTGATACATTTGCTTAAAGCGCTTGTCTCGCGTCTCTTGATAAAAAGACTGGAGCACTACGTTTTGCAAGTTTTCACGAAGGGTATCTACTTGATTGATGTGAATATATTTAGGCTTTGTTTCTTTGAGCCACTTGGTAACAAGATCCGTCCACATATCTAACTCATAAAAAAACTGATCAACATATGGTTTGACCTCCCCAAAGAAATTCACCTCATACTCTGAATTACTTTTAATAGTGGATAAACGAGTAAGAGCTAACTCATTATAGTGATGTAGTACCTTTGTTGCTTCTATCATTAAATTCATATTTGTCACCTCAACGATGACATTGTACCATAAATCATCGTTACACTGTACGTAGTAGTACTTCTCTTCTCCGCCATTCTGATTGAGTTGGGATTTCATAGGCTGCAGCTTCAATTTCTCGTAACGACTCGTCAATACGCTGAACGTGATTGCTATATACTTCTTCACAAGTAGTAAACGCTTGATTAACTTGTGAAGATAATGTATCTTCTACAACATCTATTTGCTCTAATACATTATCGAATAAACTTAACACTTCGTTCGTATTTACCATTTTCAGCTTCATAGCCATCCCTCCAACTTTTCGTTTAACTACCTATTCTCTTTTTATTTTTAATCTACCTTCACACATGACAAAACTAGTTTCCATTCGGCAAAGAAAGATGTTTTACGCAGAAAATGTTTTAATTTGCACGAATTGAAATGAGGATGAGTGAAAACACTATGATTAGATTGTGCAAGAAACACGTATTGTATGTGCAGTCAACTTTGTTACAACATTCATTTGGAGGTGTAAGAAGTGGCAAATAAGCATGAACAAAAACAGCCAAAAAACAAGCCTGAAACAAAAACATTTGGTGACCCTAAAAAATTAAACGGACCAAACCGTCCGTCTACGTAATATGTCCACCTAGATGAGGCTGGACATAAGTAATTCAGCCAATGATAAACCTGAACGATTGAGAGTTTCTCACTTTTAATCGTTCAGGTTTTTTGTTGATTGTGAAAACAATGTTGGAAACAGGGTGGAATGGAGCGTAGGACACTCGACTCCTGCGGGAAAGAGAGGGAAAACGGAGATCCCGCAGCGCAGCGAGGAAGCTCAGGTTCCTCCCCGCGGAAAGCGAGTGGCCGTAGCGCAATGGAACGAACGTGTTCAGACAAACTAAAGAGATTAGAACAGCTAGTGTTCGTCTATTAGAAGCAATCATTTTGTTATGTCCCAAACTCATCTAAAAAACTTCTTTATTCCTACCAAGACATGCAGCTGCTTCTGTTTATTTTGGTACCACTCCGTAATCGGCATAGGTGCGGATAAATCAAGACTCTTCATTAATTTCTTCTCTCTACGCTTTGAAATTCTCCACTGTCCCCTTTTTTTCTCATGATGTGGAACAATTGGAAAGGTCATTCGCAAATAGGGTGTGTCTCTTCTTTTAGACCGAAATACATACTGTTCATAATCAACGCGTGATCCCGTATGAACAGTCGACATTGAAAACTGAAGGAACTTTGGATACAAAGCTTGTGAAAACAACAGTTCACCGAGCTTTTTACCAAGCTTAATTCGCTCATCTACCTTGGTGAAGCTATGTACGGAGCACCCATAAATTTCACCTTCCATTGTAGGGAACAAAACGGAACTAAAATGCAAAGAGTCCTGAAAGTGAAATACTAAGCGATGAAACACTTTCTTCTGGTAGAAAGGATGTGCTATCACCGCTGGCTCAATAATATGCTGTTCATTAATAATGAGAGCATGCATAAGCTCAATTTCTTTCTTCCTTTCCCAAAAGACAGTCCATTTTTCGTACATGAACGGAGATACATCAAAATATTCAAGAAGGTGAAAATAAGACTTCTCGTGTTTTTTTGATATTTCATATAGCAGCAGCTGTGGAAAAGCGTCTTGAAAGATCAGCCAATTCGCTCGCTCGTACGTTAAAAACAATAAATCTCGCGTTTCTATAGATAGTAGCTCAGGAAACCACTTTCCCTGCAAGTCACACATATTCCAGCCTGCGTTTCGTGAAACCATGCTAGCAAGAAACGACCACTTTACTTCAGGATGATTATTGTAAAAAGTTGCGTAAGCTTCTGTTCTTGATATATTATCAATGTTCAACTGTTTTGTTTTGAGCCTAATTGTTTCCACTACTTGCTGTTCAAAGCTTGTCAACATGCTGCTTTCTTCCTTTACATTTGGTATGAACACGAAGTATGTTTTCATTCTATCTCAACTGAAATTTGGTATAATAGAGTGTGCGTGTGTGAAATTAAGTAAAGGAGTGATGTGCATGATTCGTTATCCTAACGGAAAAGCATATAACCCTGCTAAGCCTCCCAACAGTCCTTCCCGGGCGAAAGTTGAGTCCGTATACAGTAATCGAGGTATGACTTTGGAAGAAGATTTAAATGAAACCAATGAGTATTATTTAGCACAAGGAATAGCAGTGGTTCATAAAAAACCTACGCCGATTCAAATTGTGAACGTTGACTATCCTAAGCGAAGTGCTGCAGTTATTAAAGAAGCTTATTTTAAACAAGCTTCTACAACCGATTACAACGGCGTATACAAAGGAAAGTATATTGATTTTGAAGCAAAAGAAACAAAAAATAAAACGTCTTTTCCCTTGCGTAATTTTCACGAACATCAAATTCAACATATGAACCAGATCGTGAAACAAAATGGAATCTCATTCGTTATATTAATGTTTACTTCTTTGGAAGAAATATACCTTTTTGAAGCACCGTCCCTTTTTCCCTATTGGCAAGATATGAAAAAAGATGGACGAAAATCCATCCCAAAAGCCGATATTGAAAAAAAAGGACATTTAATCGAACTTGGTTACCATCCTAGAATCGATTACATAAAAACTATAGATAAATTGTATTTTTAAGAGTATGATATATATGTTTACGGAAATCATTCTCTTACAATTGTTTGAAAGGTAGGAGCTTTTATGTCAGATAATTATCGCTCGCGTGAAGAACGAAGACGAGCAATGAATGACAACAAACAAACGAACAAATCACAAGGAAACAAGAAAAAAGGCGGCATTTTCCGCAAGATTGTTGCTGCAGTTTTCATTTTAGGTATTATTGGACTGATAGCTGGTGTTGGAACCTTTTTCGCATTAATAAGCGATGCACCTAAAGTTGACGACTCTGTTTTAAAAGACTCGTTTTCATCTAAGATTTACGCAAACGATGGAAAAACGGTCCTTAAAGAAGTCGGAGGCGAAAAGCGTACATACGTACAATATAATGAAATTCCTCAGACTGTTAAAAATGCGTTCATTGCAACCGAAGATGTTCGCTTTTATAAACACCATGGAATTGACTTTTATCGAATTGGTGGCGCTGTAGTGGCCAACTTCAAAGAGGGCTTTGGATCAGAAGGCGCAAGTACCATTACGCAGCAGGTTGTGAAAAATTCATTTTTATCACCTGAAAAAACCGTAAAGCGTAAAGTACAAGAGATGTGGCTTTCTTATCAGCTAGAACGTAAATATTCAAAACAGCAAATTCTTGAAATGTACCTAAACAAAATCTACTTCTCGACTGGAGAAGTATACGGTATCGCCAAAGCAGCAGAAACATTTTATGGCGTGACTGATCTAAACGATTTAACAATTGATCAAGCCGCTATGCTCGCTGGCTTACCAAAAGCACCATCAACGTATAATCCGTATAAAAACCCAGAGAATGCTACAAAACGCCGTAACACAGTATTAAATTTAATGGCTAAAAACGGATTTATTACACAAGCAGAAGCAGATAAAGCAAAGCAAGTTGACGTGCAGGCAAATTTGGTTGAACAAAATGAGAAAACGTCAAAGTATGATGTATTCATCGACCAAGTAATTGAAGAAGTTCAAGAAAAAACGGATGCTAACGTCTCTTCTTCTGGATTAGAAATCTACACAACGCTTGACGTGGATGCACAGGATTATGTTGACCAATTAATGAATAACGAAATTGTCACCTTCCCTAACGATAAGTTCCAGGCTGGTCTTGTCGTGTTAAACAATGAGACAGGTGCAGTTGAAGCAATTGGTGGAGGTCGTAACCGCGTAGCTGGAGGCCTAAACTTTGCTACCGACATCGAGCGTCAACCAGGCTCAACAATCAAACCTGTTCTTGACTATGGACCAGCCGTTGAGTATTTAAAATGGTCTACCGCAGAACCAATTAAGGATGAACCACATCAATACTCAAACGGTACGCAAATTCGAAACTATAGCCGAAACTATAAAGGCTGGGTATCAGCTCGTGAAGCTCTAGGACGTTCGTTAAATATCCCTGCTTTAAAAGCCTTCCAAGCTGTAGGAGCTGATAAAGCACAAGAGTTCGGTGAAGGCTTAGGTCTTGAGCTTGGAGAATCTAGCGGCGAAAAGTTTGCCGAAGCGTTTTCTATCGGTGGATTTACTAAAGGTGTTACGCCTATGGAACTAGCCGGCGCTTATAGCGCATTTGCTAACGAAGGAATGTTTACAAAACCTTATACGGTAACAAAAGTAAAATTCTCAGATGGTACAGAGTTAGACCTATCGCCAAAACCGAAGCGTGCGATGCAAGACTACACGGCGTTTATGGTAACGGACATGATGAAATCCGTTGTTGAAGCACCGTACGGAACAGCACGTGCTGTACGTGTACCTGGCTTAGACATCGCAGGTAAAACCGGAACATCTAACTTTAGTGCCAAGGAAAAAGCAAGCTTTAATATTCCAGAAGGCGGCGTAAAAGATGTGTGGTTCTCAGGCTTCACGCCAAAATACACGGTATCAGTTTGGACAGGATATGAGAAAAATTCCGACGGCTATATTTATAGTGAAAACGAAAAAGCCATGGCAAAGAATATTTTCAAGCAAGTCATTACACACGTATCTCAAGGTGAAGAAAAAGGCAGCTTTAAACAACCTGATAGCGTGGTAAAACGTGCCGTTGAAAAAGTCTCAAGTAAAGATGTGAAGAAACCAAGTGGTGCAACACCAAAAGATTCAATCACGTATGAGTACTTCGTACGCGGCACAGAGCCAACAAAAGTTTCTCAAGTCTTTGTAGAAAAAGAGAAAGAAAAAGAAGAGAAAGAAGAGAAAGAAGAAAAAGCAAAACTTACAGCTTCCTTCAGCGAAGGTTCTAACGCCATTAACGTTAACTGGTCAGGTGGCGATGACGAAACGGAATTTACCGTCAATATGACCTCTTCTGATGGCGTGAGCCAAACGTTAGCGGATAAAGGAAGTGCTGGCAGCACCTCTATCCCATCACCTACTCCAGGTGCGACGTATAGCTTCATCTTAAGTACAAATAACGCCGGCAGCGCAAGTGCTTCTGTAAAGGTACCTCAAACAGCTGAAGAGGAACCAGAAGATGATTCGGAATCCGAACCGGGTGATGAAGAGCAAAATCCTGATGAAGGAACGCGCCCTGAAGATGAAAACGAAAACGATGGTGAAGAAACCGATCAGCCTGATAGCGAAGGTCCACAGAACCCTGATCAAGGTCAACAGCCTGATCAAGGTGAAACGGAGAACTCTAGTGAACCACCTAGTCAGCCTGGAAACAATGGCAATAATGGAAACGGAAATAATGGCACTAACGGCAATGGACAAGGAAACAACCAACAGCCTCCTGCCACTCCAGATCAACAAACTGAAAATGAATAAAATAAACCGCTCACGATGAGCGGTTTATTTTTTTAAACGTATACGCTTAATGGCATACTGCTTTTGCAATTCTGTATATAGTTCACTAAGTTGAACGAATGAGTGATACATTCCAGGCTTTTTCAACAAAAATAATACGCGCTCAGACGTGTTAACTGGCTTGTATGTTAGCTTTTGAATATTAGCTTCCAGTGCTGTAAGACCTTGAAGAGGTCCCCCATTAATCCAAAACAGCGCGCTTAAAAACCGTCCACTCCATTCAGTGACTATCTCTTTTGCGTTTGTCACTTTACGCAGAGAAAATTGTTCATGGAGAATTTTCTCTTGGGTTTTCCATTCTATAAACAACGAGGGGATACAGTCTTCTAGTGAATTCCACGGTGCTTCTAAAAGCCCTTCTTCTTTCGCTACTATATCATAGATAAAAATTGGTTGATGATGCGTTTTATGCCTTAGCAGAGGCGGCTGAAACGAAATAACATCTTGTGCGAAAAAAAATGGATCACGCTTAAATTCAGGCGGCACTTTAACTTTTGCTAACATGCTGACCTCTCGCTTTCATTCGCTTTTTTCCTTCTCGACACAGCTCTAATAATGGACAGGTTGGGCATTGCGGCGACTGAGCTTTACAGTGATAGCGACCAAAGAAAATTAAGCGGTGATGAGTAACTCCCCACTCTTCTTTTGGAACCTTTCGCATCAGCGTTTTTTCTACTTCTAATACTGAATCTTTCCACCGACAAATACCAAGCCTTTTACTAACCCGTTCCACGTGCGTATCAACCGCAATAGCGGGAATACCAAAAGCCACGGAAACGACGACATTAGCTGTCTTTCGGCCCACTCCAGGAAGCTTAGTAAGCTCATCTCGATCTTGCGGTACTTCACCGTTGTACTCATGAATTAAAAGCTCACACAGCTTTCGAATATTTTTTGCTTTATTACGATAAAGACCTATTGAACGAATATCTTGCTGAAGCTCTTCTAATGAAACAGCTAAATAATCCTCAGGTGTTTGATATTTTTGAAATAATTCTTTTGTTACTCTGTTGACAAGTGCATCCGTACACTGAGCGGATAGAGCAACTGCAATCACAAGCTCAAATGGATTTTTATGATTTAATTCACAGTGTGCATCAGGAAACATTTCAGCCATTACGTCTAAGCAGTGACGAATTTGTGTTAGATTTAACATAGCTTACTAAAACAAACTTAATTTGTTTTAGCTTTTCACCCCTTTTTATTTTGGTATGTATTATCATGCTAAAAAAGCTGATTCAACATCAGGCACGCCTGATGTTGAATCAGCTTTCCTCTTCCGTTAACCACTCTAAGTAATAGAGCATGTTACTTTACTGTTCAAGCCAGTTGAAAAATGGAACGGCTGAGGAATTTTGAGATTGAGAAGGCTTCTGATTTTTTGGTTGTTGATGTTGTCTAAATTTTTGACTATGCGCTCGTGCTTGATCAATAGTCTTAATGCCGTTTTTCTTCCACTCAAACAAGATGCGGTCGATGTATCGAAAGTTTAATTTTCCGGACATAACGGATTCACGAAGAGCCGTTTTAATAATGAGTGGGTCGTGATGATCTTGGTCTACCCACATAGCCAACGTTTCACATTCAAACGGCGAAAGCGGACGACCAAACTCCTTTTCAAAAATAGAATATAAATTTATCTCTTCTTGCTCCTGCTCTTGCTGCACTTCATTTTGATTTTCTTGCATTAATAAATTGATTAGCTTTCTCCAAAGCGGTTTAAGAGAATATTGCTCAGAAATAACCGAAGAGGAATCATCAAGCTGTTCGATCGTTAGAACACCTTTTTGAATAAGATTTCGAAGTACTTCCATACACTTCGTCGTGGAGACGCTCATTTTTGCAGAGAGATCATGTGGAGTGGGAAAGGATTCACCACTATCAATAAATACATTAAGATGCATCAGCATCATAAATTCTGTTTCGTCTAAGCCTAAATCGCTATAGTGATTAAACAATAGCTTTGGAATAGAAACTGAGCCTTGCTCAAACCATGCGATCATGTCATCTTTTTTCATTTTGGAACACCTCTAAAGTTAGTATATCACGAAGGACAGATGAAAACGAAAAACTGTTTACGAAAACTTTTATCAAAAAACAAATAAAAATCCACCGTTTTCTAAAAAGGGTGGACGTTTATTTAATGTGAAACAACATTCATTAGAAAAAGATGGCGTAATGCCACCTTTTTCTAATGAAATAATTTTACATCCGAAGTCACTTCGCTTCTATTAAGGATACAAACGGTTTAATAAGCGTGGGAATGGAATTGTTTCACGAACGTGTTCAACACCACTAATCCATGCTACCGTACGCTCAAGCCCTAATCCGAATCCAGAATGTGGAACTGATCCATACTTACGAAGCTCTAAGTACCATTTATATGTTTCTGTATCTAGCTCATGTTCTGCTACGCGCTGAGCTAGTAGTTCTTGGTCATGAATACGCTCTGATCCACCAATGATTTCACCATAACCTTCTGGCGCAATTAAATCTGCACATAACACTACATCTGCATTTGTTGGATCCGGCTGCATGTAGAATGGTTTTAATGACGTTGGATAGTGCGTGATAAACACAGGTTTATCATAGCTTTCTGCGATAGCCGTTTCGTGTGGTGAACCGAAGTCATCTCCCCACTGAATATCATCAAATCCTTTTTCATGTAAGAATTTTAGTGCATCATCATACGTAATACGTGGGAACGGAGCTTTAATTTGCTCTAATTTAGACGTATCTCGACCTAGTACATTTAACTCTAGCTTACAGTTCTCTAGTACTGACTGAACCACGTATGATACGTATTCTTCCTGTACTTTTAAGCTATCTTCAAATTGATAGAACGCCATTTCAGGTTCAATCATCCAGAACTCAATTAAATGACGACGCGTTTTTGATTTTTCTGCACGGAAAGTTGGACCAAATGAAAATACTTTTCCAAGTGCCATTGCAGCTGCTTCCATATAAAGTTGGCCACTTTGTGAAAGGAATGCATCTTCATCAAAGTACTTCGTATGGAAAAGTTCTGTTGTACCTTCTGGCGCGCTTCCCGTTAAGATTGGAGGATCTACTTTTGTAAATCCATTATGATTAAAGAATTCATATGTTGCACGAATAATTTCGTTACGCACTTTCATTACAGCGTGTTGACGCTTTGAACGTAACCATAAGTGACGGTTGTCCATTAAGAACTCTGTCCCGTGCTCTTTTGGCGTAATTGGATAGTCAACTGCTTCATGAATAACTTCTACATCCGTTACTGTTAATTCATATCCAAAAGGTGAACGTTCATCTTCTTGAACAGTTCCTGTTACGTATAAAGAAGATTCTTGCGTTAAGGCTTTTGCTTTTTTGAAAATATCTTCCCCTACTTCTGCTTTCACAACAACCCCTTGAATAAATCCAGAGCCGTCTCGAAGCTGTAGGAATGCAATTTTACCACTTGAACGTTTATTTACTAACCAAGCACCGATTGTCACTTCTTTTCCAACGTGCTTACTTGCTTCAGAAATCGTAATTTTCACGATTAAAATCCCTCCAAAAAACTTACATCCTTTAATTATGTATGCCACCCTATTATACATTTCGACACTCACAATAACAAGTAACAATCATGGGAAACTTATGACATCACCAATAAAAGAGCGGCTTCTATAGAAGCCGCTCTCCATCACTTTATTTCATGTGTCTTGCCATAAATGACGCAATTCGCGCCACTGCTTTTTCCAATAGCTCAAGCGAAGTAGCATAAGATAAACGAACATTTTCAGGAGAACCGAATCCTGAACCTGGAACAAGCGCTACTTTTTCCTCTTCTAAAATCGCTTCTACCCAAGCATCAACTGTTTCAAATCCTGTTAGTCTAGCAGCTTCGATTGCATTAGGGAACAAATAGAATGCACCTTGAGGCTTTAAACAAGAAAAACCAGGAATGTCATTAAGTTGTTTATGCATTACGTTTAAACGTTCTTCAAAAGCTTTGCGCATCATTTCCACAGGCTCTTGCGTTCCGTTATAAGCTGCAATTGTTGCATATTGAGCAATCGACGTTGGGTTAGACGTGCTGTGACTCGCTAGATTCGTCATTGCTTTTATAATGGTCTCATTACCAGCTGCGTAACCAATGCGCCATCCTGTCATTGAGTGAGATTTAGATACCCCATTGATAATAATAGTTTGCTCTTTGAGAGCTGGTGATAATTCTGCAATCGAAACATGCTCTGCACCATCGTATACTAACTTTTCATAGATTTCATCTGATACAATTAATACATTATGCTTTAAGCAAACTTCACCGATTGCTTCTAGCTCTTCACGCGTATAAATCATACCTGTTGGGTTACTTGGTGAGTTTAAAATCACAGCTTTTGTTTTATTAGTAATCACTGACTCTAGCTGTGCTGGCGTAATTTTAAATTCATTATTTTCAGAACCTTCAACATAAACCGGTGTACCTTCTGCTAGCTTTACTTGTTCAGGATAACTTACCCAGTAAGGAGTTGGGATGATCACTTCATCTCCCTCATCTAAAATTACTTGAAACAATGTATACAAAGCATGCTTTGCACCTGAACATACAATAACTTCAGATGGCTTGTATGTTAAGCTCTGATCACGGTTAAACTTTTCAATAATTGCGTCTTTTAAAGGCATAAGTCCACCTGCAGGCGTATACTTTGTTTGGCCTTCATTCATTGCTTTTACAGATGCTTCTAATATATGCTGCGGCGTATTAAAATCTGGTTCACCTGCACCTAAGCCAATGACGTCATGTCCTGCGGCTTTGAGCTCTTTTGCTTTGGCTGTAATAGCCAATGTCGATGATGGTGTTAAAGCTGATACACGTTTTGCTAATTTCACTAAAATCTCCCCCTATGAACTACGGCTATAATCAGCTATGTAAAGCTGATTATAGCAACAATTTTGCTTCACTCTAAGGTGCAAAGCGTTTTATAACACGTATGTGTAAACATACGTTATAAATAAACTCATTCAGGTTTTGTTAAGCTATAGCGCTTCATAAACTCCCCGCTTGTAAAATCAAGATAGTAGTAAGTTAAATGTTTTTCTTCTTGATCAATATACGTAACTTCCCATAGCGGCTTTTCATTTTCAATTCCTAGTCGAACTGATTTAATTTCTTTTGGATCTCGGTCTCGCTGAACAATCTCTATGGCTTGTTCTTTTGTAATTCCATCTGCTACTTTTTTTAGCACCGCTTTTTGCTTTTGACTTTTTGGAACCCAAGCGATAACATCTTCGTTTTTATTGTTAGTACCTTCTACTACATAAAATGTATGATCTCCAAAATATGCTTGTGTACTCGTCACAGATTTCAGATTAAAATCTTCTTTTGCCTTGGCTGATGCTTTTTTTTCGTCAGCTTGTACATCGTTTACAGCCGCTTTATAAATTGAATGGGTTTGCCACCCTGCTACTAAACATACAACAACAACAATTCCAATAAACCACTTTTTCATTTTATCCCTACTTATGTACGATAAATCGTAAAAATTGCTTTACTTTGATCTTCTTGGTCTAACGCTAGGCCAAACATCAAATCTTTCTTTTTTAACGTTCGATTTAAGCTGTCCACAATTTTATATAAATCAGAAGAATGCTCAATACGAACGGTTGATAAAACTTCAATTTTGCTTTCCATGCTGTTCCTCCTCTTACCAAACACCTCTAAATGAAATGATTATCTGTTTATCATAACACACGGCTTGGCTTTTGGGCTATTGTATTCCCCACCTAAACATAAAATCAAACTGAGAGAATTCGTTCCGCTCCCTCTAAAGCCTCTCTATTTTCATTATAATTATCTCTCTTTCTTTTGCAAAAGAAATTTAGGTAGTCTTCTTAAATTTCATGACGTCATAGATGGTAGGTGACATTTTAATAGAAAGCGATTCTCTTTTATTTGTATCGTATAACTCAACCCATCCATCCGTTAATCTTGATACAAGCTCAGGATGAATAGTACGGTCTTCTTTTGAGAATAAAACACCAATCTGAGGGTTTAACTGCTTTAAAAACGACTCAGACAGCGGCTCACCTTCACCAAAATTTGCGAGTTTAATCAAGTCTATTTTTTTTAATGGCTTCATAAGCAAATGCCTCTCAATAGTAGATGCTGAGTTACTCATATAAAGCATTTGATGCTCGCCGAATGCTATTATCAAATCCATTGAGGGTGAATTTACTTCCTCATGATAAAGAACAGATACATGAATATGCTTTGATAGCTGATACACATCCCTACCTTGCCACATGCGAATATGTTGACTTTGTAAATCATTTGAGCCTTTAGGCAAAACTACTTCTTCCACCTGATATTTCTTTGTAACCCAGTCTACATTTCCGTTGTATTTCTCGCTTTGCTTTGTAATAATCACTTGGTTAATTTGCTTAATATGATAAAAATCCAGCCAATACGCCAACTCTTTTCGCGATTTTTTACTACCTGTATTAATGAGAATAACTCGATCCGTTCCGTCTTGCAAAAGCGTAGCTTCTCCATCGAATAAAGGAAAAAAAGAAATTGCTGCTTCATCTTCTTTAAGGCTAAAGTCCACTTGACTAGCCCCTTGCACGGTAGAACCGTTGCTAAAAAAGCATAAGCATACCGCCCATATTAACATATTTCGTTTAATCATATTAAACACCCTCACTTCCTGTGTTTTCCACTCTTAGCGTGTACATCTACAAGAAGAGCTATGCAAAAAAAGCTTTAGCACTGAGTATGCTAAAGCTTTTTTGACGTCCACCATGCTTCAAAATCATGAAGTGCTACCGAAAATGACTCACTTACGATATCTACATCCGGCAAAGAATGAAGAAAATGAGAGCCATACATCGTTGTAATCATACGATTATCTAAAATAAAGATAGATCCTTTATCTTGCTTGGTTCGAATTAGTCTTCCGAATCCTTGCTTGAAACGAATGACAGCCTGAGGTAGTGAATAGTCCATAAATGGATTTTTCCCTTCTTTTCGGAGTTGCTCAAATTTTGCTTTTAGAAATGGATGTCGTGGTGACGCAAAAGGTAAGCGAACAATGATGAGACTAGATACTAATTCACCAGGAAGATCAATGCCTTCCCACAAGCTGTTCGTTCCTAATAAAATCGATTGTGAAAACTGCGCAAAGTCTTTTAATAATCGATTTCGATTACGGGTTGTGACTCCTTGACCAAGGATGACAAATTCCTCTAAATCATTTAGTTCTTTCATATACTGATACGTCATTTTTAACATTTCATAAGAGGTAAATAGTACAAGCATGCGCCCTTTAGTAATAGATGCGATATCTAAAATACTTTCTGCCATAATCGCACTATATTCTTCAAGCGTTACATCATTTACAGCTGGCATATCTTTTGGGATATATACTTTTGCCTGGCTTCGATAGTCAAATGGAGACGGTATCGTCATTTGAAGTGGTTGAAAATCATATAAACCAAGCTGTTCAATAATATATGAAAAAGAATGATTGACCGTTAGCGTAGCAGAAGTTAGTATAACGCTTTGCTTTTTCGCAAAAAACGTATCTGCTAACGTGTCCGCTACCGAGAGCGGTTGACGATATAAAAAAGTAGCGTTTGCCGCTCCTTTTGGCTCTATTTCAATCCACGTTACCTCTTCAAGATGCGGCTGGAAGAAAAAGTCCGCAAACTCACTCGACAGATGATGAAATTGTTCAATTGCGCTTGTTAACTCATGAATATGGGACTGTTCCCTTTTTGTAAGCTGCTCCTGATAGGAATCCATCACCTGAAAATCAGCATGTAAAAGAGATAGAATATCGTTCATTAAAAATCTCACTCGAGATGCCTGTTCCTGGATGGTATGCCAATGAAGAGTATTCTCTTCTTGAACATTATAGCGATAGCTCACTCGCCCAATTTCACTATCCGTTTGCTTATTTTTTTTCATTACATACGCATGGACAAGACGAAATAAGTCATCACACTCAATGCGAAGCTTTTCTAGCATTTCTTCTAGTTTTTTCGTATTTAGCCTTATATCATGTTTTTGACAAAGCTTATGTACTTTGTTTAACAAACCTTTATCGTCTAACAAGCCAATCCTGCTCAACAAGGCATGAATGGAAAAGTAATCTAACCTCCCTCCAAGCTCTTCGCTTGCAATCGTGTCGAAATGATGCGCTTCATCAATTACAACCTGTTCATAGCTTGGAAGTAAGTTCCGCTTACTTACAACGTCTAACAAAAGAAGACGGTGATTTGTAATGATAATCTGAGCTTGTGCTGCACGCTCCTGTGCACGATTATAAAAAGAATGTTGGTTCCACGGATGCTTAAAGTCTAAGTGGGAAGGATTGCTTTCATTCAGCTGTTCCCAAAATAGTTTTCCACCTGACGGTAAGTTGATTTCATCAACATCGCCTGTGTCCGTCTCCGTCAACCAAATCAATAGCTTTGCTTTCGTTAGAATAACATCATAGTTATGGTTGCGCTCTTTTAAAAACTGATTAAATTTCCGAATGCTAAGATAATGTTCACGCCCCTTTAAAACTGCTGCGCTTAGCTCAAATGGCATAAGCTTTTTTAACATTGGTATATCTCTTTCCATTAGCTGTTGTTGTAACGTTACAGTATGCGTTGAAACAACTACTGGCTTTTTATGCTGTTGAGCATAAAAAGCAGACGGAATTAGATAAGCAATCGTTTTTCCAATACCAGTTCCCGCTTCAATAAGCGCGTGTTCGTTATCCATTAAGCTCTCATGGACTGCATTCATCATTTTTTCTTGACCCGTTCTCTTTTCAAATGAGCTAAACACTGATGCTAAAGTTTCCCTTTGTTCTTGAAACTCCTCGTATGTAACAAGAACTTCCGATGGCTTCACAACAGGCCTTTGCTTTCTAAGCGCTAAGCCATGAACAAAATCATAACCTTCATGATAATCATCTTGCTTTTCATTCATTATACCTTGAATCAACTCACCAATCTCACTTTTCAAATGCAAAGACAGTGTGTATAGCTGCTTTAATGTTGCAAGAGGAAGACTATTTAATTTTTCCATTAATAGAAGTAAGATCTTCGCCGTCACTTCAGCATCACTGTCAGCTTGATGAGGCTGATCATGATTTAAATTTAAATATTCAGCCAGCTGATTGAGCTTATACCCCTCTACTGTAGGGAGAAGCATACGCGCTAATTCGACCGTATCCACCGTGGATGGATACAGCTTATCATACCCGCTTTGAGCTAATGATTCCTGTAAGAAATTAAGGTCAAAAGCAACGTTATGTGCTACAAAATAAGCATCTTCTAACAGTTCAATAATTTTCTCGGAAATATCCTCAAACGTCGGGGCATCTTCGACCATTTTTTGATGAATATTTGTCAGTTGTGAAATAAAAGGAGGAATTGGTATATTGGGGTTCAAAAACGTTGAGAAACGCTCAACTATGCGACCGTTTTCAACAACCACGGCTGCAAATTGAATAATTTGATCTCCTTGTTTTGGAGAATGTCCTGTCGTCTCTAAATCAACAACAACAAAGCGTTTATTCATCATCATGACCTCACCTGCCTGTTCTTATAGTATAAAAGAAAATACATGCTTCTATACGAAACTACTTATGTAGAGCTTATATTCGCTCAAAAAAATCCCCCTCGATTAAGGGGGATAATATTATAAAATTGTACCAGCTGGCTCTTGTTTAAGCAATTGTTTAATTTTGTTGTGTTCATCCATAATGGCTACTGTTGGATGGTGATCAGCTACTTTTTCTTCAGCTACTAGTACATAAGAGATAATAATAACAACGTCTCCAGGCTGTACAAGGCGTGCTGCCGCACCATTTAAACAAACAACCCCGCTGCCTCTCTCTCCCGGTATAACATACGTCTCTAAGCGAGCACCATTATTATTGTTTACGATTTGCACCTTTTCATTTGGCTGGATACCTACAGCCTCAATTAACTCTTCGTCAATCGTAATACTTCCTACATAATTTAAATTTGCTTCTGTTACATGTGCTCTATGAATTTTTGCATTCATCATTGTTCGGAACATCGTGAAACCCTCTTTCTATGGTCAAATTTCCATAATAATATTATCAATTAATCGAGCTTTAGAGAATTGTATAGCAATTGCAATAATAAACTGCCCATCTAGCTTGTCTAAAGGCTTTAGCTCTGGGTAAGAATAAATTGCTACGTAATCTATTGTACCGCTTGTATTCTTTTTAATCGTTCTTTCAATTTCCGTTTTAACCATTTCAACGTCACGTTCGCCACTTTCAATTAACTGCTTGGCTTTTTGCAAGCTTTGATATAAGGCTGGCGCTTCTTTACGTTCAGAATCTAGCAAGTTTACGTTTCTTGAACTTTTTGCTAAGCCATCTTCTTCACGCACCGTATCAACTGCCACGAGCTCAATTGGGAACTTAAAATCAGTAATCAATCCATGCACCACGGCTACTTGCTGAGCATCCTTTTTCCCAAAGTATGCTCGGTTTGGCTGCACGAGATGGAATAGTTTTGTCAGCACTGTTGCAACACCGTCAAAATGTCCTGGACGCTTTGCTCCACAAAGTACATCCACACGATCAATAACCGATATGGAAACAGAAGCTTGACCAGGATACATTTCAGCTACGCTTGGATAGAACAAATAGTCAGCTGCCTCTGCTTTTGCCAAGCGTTCATCACGTTCAAAATCTCGTGGATACGTATCAAAATCTTCGTTTGGTCCAAACTGAGTTGGATTAACAAAGATACTTAAAACCACAATATCATTCTCAGCACGTGCCTGCTTAAGTAATGCGAGGTGACCTTCATGTAGAAACCCCATCGTCGGTACAAATCCAATTGTTTTGCCTTGATGCTGAAGCTTGATTGAAAGCTCCTGCATGTCTTTGGCAGTAGAGATTACTTTCATCTTACTTACCCCCATATAAAGCCGTTAGCTGTTCATCATTCATGGTAAATGTATGACTCTCTTCCGGAAATTCACGAGCTTTAACATCATGTACATACTGGGACAGACCTTTTTTTGCAACGTCTCCAATGTTACCAAACGGCTTAACAAATTTCGGAAAGCGCTCAACCCCATACGTCAATACATCGTGATAGACGAGCACTTGACCATCTGTTTCCTTTCCTGCTCCAATTCCAATAGTTGGAACGCTTAGTCTGGTAGAAATATCTTTAGCCACCTGTTTAGGTACACACTCTAAAACCACTGCAATTGCACCAGCTTGCTCACATTTCACGGCATCTTCAATCAACTTTTTCGCTCCGCTCGCTTCTTTACCTTGTACCTTATATCCCCCAAGAACTCCAACAGACTGAGGTGTTAAGCCAAGATGAGCGATAACCGGAATTCCTGCTTGGGTTAATTCTGAAATTGTAAAAATAACGTCGTCTGCGCCTTCTACCTTTAGAGCATGCGCCCCACTTTCTTGCATAATTCGAGCAGCTTGTTTCATCGTTTCTTCTCTTGAAATATGATAAGACATAAAAGGCATATCTGTTACGATAAATGTATTAGGCGCGCCTCTTTTCACCGCTTTTGTATGATGAATCATATCATCGACCGTCACTGGAATCGTTGAGTCGTATCCTAACACAACCATTCCTAATGAGTCTCCTACTAAAATCATGTCCACTTCTGATGCTTCCGCATATTTCGCAGACGGGTAGTCGTAAGCAGTAAGCATCACAATTGGTTCTTGTTGCTGTTTCATTTTTAAAAAATCCAGCTTCGTTTTCAACATAAATCTCCTCCTATACTAGAGGAGATGACAACGCAAAAAACCTTCTTACACTAAAGCGGAAGAAGGTTTTTGACAAAAGTAGTCTATAGCTAAACAGCGTGCTTAAACGCACACGCTTGTCCTTATATATTGTCATCCCTCTGTCCTAGTCTTTTTTAGATCAAGGCAGTTCGTAAACGATAAATTATAAAAAGAGTATCAGGTGAAGTTCTGTCGATACTACCCTGATACTCGTATTATAAAGAAATATTCTTACATTTTCTAGTTTTATTTCGAAGAGAGTTCAATATCAGCGGAATGAATGTGATGAACCGTTCCATTATCGTCCTCTAACAGCAGGACGCCATCGTTTGTAATCCCCTTTGCATGCCCTTCAATCGTTGCTTTTAAAGTGCGTGCAATAATCCGCTTTCCAATGCTAATAGAATAAGATTCCCATAAATGCTTTACTAATCCAAAACCATTTTCCAAGTAATCTTCATACAAAGATTCCATCTTTAAGAAAATCGCTTGCATAAGGGCTGCGCGATTCACTTCTTTTTGCTCTTCAATTGATAAAGAAGTAGCCAAGTGTTGAATGTCGGAATCAAAATGTTCTAGCTTTTGATTGACATTGATTCCTACCCCAATAATAACAGAGTGAACTTGCTCAACATCAGCTTGCATTTCAGTTAAAATTCCTACTAGCTTTTTATTGTTCACTAAAATATCATTTGGCCATTTGATATCAGGTAGCACATTCGTTACTTCTTGTATCGCTTGTACAATCGCTACGGCGGCTAATAGGGTCAGCTGTGGTGCATGCTGTGGTGGAATGGCAGGTCGTAAAATAATGCTCATCCATACTCCCGTATATTTAGGAGAGTACCATTTGCGAGCAAGGCGACCTCGACCAGCTGTTTGCTCTTCCGCTACAATCACCGTTCCTTCTACAGCTCCTTCTTGAGCAAGACGATGCGCAATTTTTTGTGTTGACTCCACGGTTTCCTCATAGTGAAGGTTTTGACCAATTTTTTTCGTATGCAGGCCAAGAAGCAGCTCGTTTGTACTTACTTTATTAGGCTTAGTGACAATACGATAGCCTTTCTTTCGAACAGCTTCGAGTTCATAACCTTCTTTTCGTAAGTCTTCAATATGTTTCCACACCGCCGTTCTTGAACAGCCTAGCAAGTCGCTAATGCGCTGGCCAGATACATATTCACCCTCTGCGTTTGTAAACATCTCTAATAACGTTCTTCTAATATCTGTTTGCAAGACTGAATCCACTCCTTTATCGACGCTTTGCTATTTTTTATTTCACCATTTAATACTTTCATTTCTATGGTTTGTAACAAGGCTGAAAGCCATGGACCGCCCTTACGATTTAGCCACGTCATAACATCTTGCCCCGTGATGGCAAGCTCTTTCATAGAGTGAATAGGAAGCTCTCGATAACGAGAAACAAGCAAGGTTGTATGCAGATAATTAGTACTTCTCACTAATTGCAAAATTCGATTTACTCTTAAAGAAGACTCTTCTCCAAGTTTATACATCGTTTCTTTTGACCAACCATTTTTTAATACGTCCTCAAGTCCACCAAGCTGAAGCTTCACGGATTTTATTTGTCGATTAGCAAGCTTCCATTTACGTAAAAATGGATCTAAATCAACGCCTAGTAAATAAAGAAGAAGCGTCCAGCATTCCGATATATCTTCAAGCATCATCCAGTCGTATTTACACAAGCGTCGAAAAGCTTCTTCACCAATATCTAATCCCGGCAAATGCTCATATAATTTAGTGTCTGCTATGAGCGCAAGAGCTAAAGAGGGGCGTTTACCCAAAAGAAGCTTCTCAAACTCAATGGTAATTCGTTCAACTGATACGTGCTTCAATAGATTTCCATGCTCTGAAATAGCTCTCTTCGTTTTATCTGAAATAGAAAACGCTAGTTGACTCACAAAACGAACAGCTCTCATCATTCGCAGCGCGTCTTCATGAAAACGTTCTTCTGGATTCCCTACCGTACGAATAAGTTGGTTACGTAGATCCTCTCTGCCATTAAACGGATCAATAATTTCACCTTTTTCATTCATAGCCATAGCGTTGATGGTAAAATCACGACGTTTTAGATCTTCCACCAGTGATGAGATAAACTGAACAGATGTCGGGCGTCTAAAATCTGCATATTCCCCTTCTGAACGAAAGGTAGTCACTTCATATTGCTCTCCTTCATGAAGCACCACAACGGTCCCATGCTCAATCCCCACATGAATTGTTTTTGGAAATAGACTCATAACATCGTCAGGACGAGCAGATGTCGCGATATCTACATCACCTACTTTTCGCTGCAAGATCATATCTCGAACAGCACCACCAACAAAATAAGCTTCGTGTCCGGCTTGTTGTAGTGTGTGAATAATAAATAATGGATGGATGAAAGGCTCTTTCATAATATCCTCCATTCCTTAACGTTGTAAAAGATTGTAATAAAGCTGTTCATATTGGTTTACAATCTCCGTTGAATGAAATTTTTGATTCACTGCCTGTAAAGCTCCTCTGCTTATTTGTTGATGAAGCTGTTGATCACTTAACAATTGCACTGCTTTACTCGCAGCTGTTTCAACGTCCCCTAATTCACAAATATAACCTGTTACACCATCTTCAATAACCTCTGGAATACCACCGATTCTTGTGCCAATACAAGGTACGCCACAAGCCATGGCTTCTAGTAGTACGAGACCAAAACTTTCTTTTTCAGAAAACAGAAGCTTTAAATCACTAATGGAGTAGAGCTCCGCTACATTATCTTGCTTCCCTAAAAACAGTACAGCATCCTCAAGGTTCAATTCTTTTACAAGCTGACTTACATTTCTCATATCCGGACCGTCCCCAACGAGCAAAAGCTTAGAAGGAATGCGCTCATGGATTCGTTTAAACGTACGCACAACATCTTGTACTCTTTTAACTTGACGAAAATTTGAAACGTGAATAATGACCTTTTCATCGTCTGAAATACCGTAGTCCTGCTTTAAATTACCAACATCTTTACGATGGTACTCTCGCTCATCGATAAAATTATAAACTGTACAAATATCTTTATCTGGATTAATGAGCTGATTCGTTTGCTCAATTAACGCATCAGATACCGCAGTTACACAATCCGATTTTTCAATTGCAAATTTGATTAGTTCTGTTAAAGACGAGTCTTCTCCAAGAACCGTAATATCCGTCCCGTGAAGCGTCGTTACTATTTTTAGATTTGGTGACACCATTTGCTTAGCTAGAAACGCACACACCGCATGCGGAATGGCATAATGAGCATGAATTAAATCTAATTTCTCACGCTGTGCAACTTCTGCCATCTTACTTGCTAGTGCCAAATCGTAAGGTGGATACTTAAATACAGAATACTGGTTCACTTCTACTTCATGAAAATAAATATTTGGATATACCTTATTTAAACGAAAAGGCATACTTGAGGAAATGAAGTGAATTTCGTGTCCCTTTTCTGCAAGGAGCTTTCCTAATTCAGTTGCGATGACACCAGAACCACCAACTGAAGGATAACACGTGATACCAATTTTTAATTTCATCTACCGCCACCTACTAAATCATCATAAATAAGCAGCGGCTTCTTAGAAAGAAAGCCTTCTGCATACTGAACGCCTACTTCTTTTCCAAACATGCGCTCTCGGCTTTCAACTGTTTCTATATACCCGTTGACCAACGGCGTCTCCACGCTTCCTGCTTGTTTGATGAACTGACTTTCATAAGCTTGTAAGCTTTGCTTTTTCTTTTCAAATGTATTCGTTACATCAACAGCAAAATCGGGTTTATGAAAACCATTAATCATATAAAAATACAGTCCATCCGGTCGATGAGACCCCACGTTTTGCTCTGCCGTATAGTTGCGAATTCCAGCTGAAAATACGGCTTCTTCCACTAGGCGCGCGCAGTTTCCATGATCCGGATGACGATCATCAAAATAAGGAGCAAACACAAGTTTTGGCTGATATTTGCGTATTACCGATACAATTTCTCTAATGTAGGATCGCTGTAACAAAAGTCCTCTATCCGGCATCTGTAATTGAACTCGCTTGTATATACCAAGAAGTTGTCCCGCCTTTTCAGCCTCTTGTTTGCGTAGCTCTACCGTTCCGTTTGACGATAGTTCTGCTTCTGTCAAATCACAGATAACAACTTTTAAACCTTGCTCAGTCATCTTGGCGATAGTGCCGCCCATGCCGATTTCAACATCATCAGCATGAGCTCCAAAAGCAAGAACATCTATTTTTTCAATCATTTTATTTCACCCTATTGTTTTAAAATTGAACGCCACTGTAAATCTCCTCGCTCTAAACCATGGATTAAAACCTCAGCTGTTCCCATATTGGTTGCGAGTGGAATAGCATACACATCACATAGGCGCATAAGTGCTGATACGTCTGGCTCATGAGGTTGAGCTGTAAGCGGATCACGAAAGAAGATAATCATATCCATTTTATTCTGTGCAACAAGAGCACCAATTTCTTGGTCTCCACCTAATGGACCCGATTGAAAACGATGAATCGATAATCCTGTCGCTTCAGAGATTCGCATTCCCGTTGTACCCGTTGCAAAAAGCTCATGGTTCTTTAGAATATGTTGGTAAGCAGTTGTAAATTGAACCATGTCATTTTTCTTTTTATCATGTGCAATTAATGCTATTTTCATATATGACTCTCCTTACTCAATAATATTTTCCAAACCATATACAAGCGTATCAATATTTATTACCGCTTCAACCGCGAGCTTCACGCCAGACATGAAGGACGCACGATTATACGAATCATGACGAATCTTTAATCCTTGTCCAAAGCCACCAAATAATACTTCCTGGTGAGCAATTAATCCTGGCAAGCGTACGCTATGAAGATGAATGCCGTCATATGTAGCTCCTCTTGCACCTGCTAAAATTTCTTTTTCCTCTGAGTGACCTTGCTTTTTCGTTTCACGAACTTCACTAATGAGCTCTGCTGTTTTTAACCCTGTTCCAGAAGGTGCGTCTAATTTTTGATCATGGTGGAGCTCAATAATTTCAACATCGTCAAAATATTTAGCTGCCATTTGAGAGAACTTCATCATTAAAATAGCACCAATCGCAAAGTTTGGAGCAATGATACAGCCAATTCCTTTTTCTTCTGCTAATTCTTTTAATTCCGCTAAATCTGCTTCGGAAAAACCTGTCGTTCCGACTACTGGACGGATGCCGTATTCTAACGCTTTTTTCGTATGTACTCTTCCAATTTCAGGCGTTGTTAAATCAACTAATACATCAGCTTCAACAGTTTGGAAGCATTTTTCAATATCTGTAAAGATAGGAGCTTGAACATTTGGCATTCCTTCTAAGTCGCTAATTAACTTCCCTTCATGAATACGATCAACAGCAGCTACTAATTCAAACGCTTCTGTTTCTTGAATTAGGGTCACAGCTTCTTTTCCCATTCTCCCACGAGGGCCTGCAAGTATAATTCGAGTTTTTTTCATGTTAATTCTCTCCTTATTCATCAATTTTTGTCCAACGATCTTTATCCCGCGTATTAAATTTCTGCATAACGCGATTATGTGCTTCTTCTAAATCAATATTTAACGAATTGGCAAAGCAAATTAATACAAATAAAATATCGCCCATTTCTTCTTCAACTGTCCGCTCTGCTTCTGTTGTCTTTTTAGGCTTTTCTCCGTAATAATGATTAATTTCACGAGATAACTCTCCAACTTCTTCAGTCATACGAGCCAACATCGCCAAGGGGCTAAAGTAGCCTTCTTTAAACTGTCCAATATATTGATCAACTTCAGCCTGCATAACCTTCATTGATTTATCTGCCATATGTATTCACCTCTTTACCTTCTATGCCTCTCTCATTGCATAATAAGTATTTACCTTTTATTTTTTTGTACATTCAACTTCATATTATAACATCTCTTCCCTAAATTTCTTAATAGAAAAGTTTGATTAACAAACATTATAAATGAATAAAGCTATTCTCTTTAGCCGTGCATGATTCAATATTTAAACGTGTATGATACAAACAAAGCGCTTTGGACGGTTCATTTGGACGATGACATTTCTCTTATCCATTTAGTATGATAGGAAAGAATGTATTCATGTTTATAGAAGGAGGTTTTCTATTGTGAAAGGACTAAAGTTCAAGAATATCTTTTTTATTTTGTTAGGTTCGGCTATTTTTGGATTTGGACTTGTGAATTTTAACATGCAAAACAACTTAGCAGAAGGCGGTTTTACTGGTATTACACTGCTTTTATACTTTTTATTTAACATCGACCCTTCCTATTCAAACTTAGTGCTTAATATTCCACTATTCTTTGTCGGATGGAAGCTGTTAGGACGAACCTCATTTTACTACACCATACTAGGCGTTATCAGCCTTTCTGTTTTCTTATGGATTTTTCAGCGCTTTCCAGTCGATATGCCTTTAAAAAATGATATGACGCTTGCAGCTCTATTTGCAGGTGTATTTATTGGAGTGGGGCTTGGAATTATTTTTAGATACGGAGGGACAACGGGTGGAGTTGATATTATCGCTCGTCTCGTTCAGAAATATATTGGGTGGAACATGGGAAAAACAATGTTTTTATTCGATTTTCTTGTTATTATTACCTCTCTTATCTATTACCTAACCTATACAGAGGCAATGTATACGCTCGTAGCCGTATTTGTCGCTGCTAGAGTCATTGATTTTATTCAAGACGGAGCTTACGCCGCAAAAGGAGCAACCATTATCTCTGCTCGTAACGAAGAGATCTCAGCAAAAATCATGCAGGAAATGGATCGTGGAGTGACTATTTTAAAAGGCCAAGGATCCTATTCTAAACAAGAAACTAACGTATTGTACTGTGTTGTAAGTAAAAATGAAGTCTTTCGATTAAAACAGGTCATCACTTCTGTTGACCCATACGCGTTTGTAGCGGTGAGTGACGTTCACGATGTACTAGGTGAGGGTTTTACATTGGATGAAAATAAAAAGCCGTTAGAACGTTAAATCGTACATACAAAATGAGGGTGGGACATAACAAAACAAATTTCCAAAAAGACGAACACTCGCTTTTCTCACCTCTTTACGTTGTCAGAACAAGTTTATTCCATTGCGCTACGGCCACTCGCTTTCCGCGGGGAGGAACCTGAGCTTCCTCTCTTTCTCGCAGGAGTCGAGTGTCCTACGCTCCATTCCATCCTGTTTTCACAATCAACAAAAAACCTGAACGATTAAAAGTGAAGAACTCTCAACCGTTCAGGTTTAATATTGGCTGAATTACTTATGTCCCAGCCTCATTTCAATTAATCTTCGTTGTTCATTCCTGTGTAAATTAAGATTAAACGCACAAGCTCTAGTACTGCAACCGCTGCTGCTGCAACGTATGTTAAAGCTGCTGCGTTTAGTACTTTTCGCGTCTCACGCTCTTCGTCGTTGCGAATTACACCGCTTGATACGAGAAGGTTCATCGCGCGATTTGAGGCGTTAAACTCAACTGGAAGCGTTACGACCTGGAATAAAACTGCTGCTGCCATAAACACAATCCCTAGCAACAATAGGCCGCTCATCTGAGCAAAGATACCAATCATGATTAAAATCCATGAAAAGTTTGATCCGATGTTAGCTACTGGTACTAAGGCATGACGCATGCGTAAGAACGAATAGTTTTCATCGTCTTGAATTGCGTGCCCTACTTCATGGGCTGCTACCGCTGCGCCTGCTACAGATGTTCCGAAGTAGTTATCTTCAGATAATCGTACTACTTTTGAACGTGGATCGTAGTGGTCAGACAACACGCCGCGAACTGGCTCAACTTGAACGTTGTACAAGCCGTTTTCGTCCAAGATACGTCGTGCCACTTCAGCACCTGTCATTCCAGAAGAACTGCTTACTTTTGAATATTTTTTATAAGCACTTTTCACTTTAAACTGTGCCCAAATCGGCACTAAAATAATGATGAGAAAATAAACCAAAAACCCCATATGCACACTCCTTTACTTGTATGGTTGGTACATTTTCATTTTAGACAATTCGAATATGTCCGTCAATCATTTCGCTCCGGCTCAGCCTTGCGAACACGCTCTGCTCGATACTTACGAAAACCAACATACGATAAAGTAAATACAATAATACTTCCTGTCGTAATCATGACCCATATAAGTGATGGATCTACCTTATCTTCTTTTAAATGTTCAAACAGAGACTGAAAATCTTCTTCTGCTGCTACTAATTCTTGTGAAGACATCACCATTGCATCATCTTGCTTTAAATCTTCAATATGCTGTTCAACACGTTCAATATCCTTATCATCAACATCGACTTGAACACTTGGAGAAATCAATTCATAGGCTTGTAGTAAACTTTGAAGCTCTTCTTGATACTGCCCATCTTCACCTTTTGATATACTCATTTTCATATCTTGAAACGTGGTAATAACTTCTTTTTCCATTTCTGTCCAAAGAGGTTGGTATTCACTTGATAAAGCATCAACTAGTAACCGAAACTGTAATGCTGTATTTACAGGGTCACTATTTTCATCGTCCAGTGCTCTTTCAACATTTTGAGCTGTTACTACCAGCACTTGATACTCTTTAGTGGACAAATCTAAATCATGTATATTTACGCTTGAAACTTCATGTGAAAATTGTTTCATTAAATCACGCGCTTCATCATATTTTTCCTGCTGAGCAAGGTCTAATGTTTCATCAGCAAGTTCATTTAACTTATCCCAAGATTGCTGTGTAGCCGCATTAACTGATGTTGTTAATAGTAAAAAAATAAGCATGGCGATGACAGATATTTTCTTGTTCATTCTTGTCCCTCCTCTAGCTTCTATTAGAAACTTATGAGGAATAGGACAAGAGTAGACCTATTAAATCCCTACTTCAAAGGGGTAATAAAGTTTTGCGTATAAAACTTTTCATACACGCCAACACCAAGATGCGTAAAATCATTATTTAAAATCGCCTTACGGTGACCTTCACTATTTAACCAGCCTTCAACCGCAGCAGGACCATCCGTATAGTTAGATGCAATGTTTTCACCAGCTGTTCGATACAAGACGTCTCCTTTTTGCAGACGATTTCCTAGATCTCCTTGAACTGGAGACTCATGAGCAAAATATTCTAAATCGCTCATTTCTTTGCTGTGTAAATAAGCTACTTTCGCCGTATCTTCATCCCACGATAATGCCTCTTTTCCATGGCGCTTTCTAATAACGTTCGTCAAGTCGATAATTTGTTGAGAAGCTCCATCTTCAATCTCTTTCCACTCTTCTTGAGAAAGTGATGGTACTTCAGGGAAACTCCCTCTATACATTACTTCATACGGCTTTTGCTTCATTAAAGTTTCACTATCCATGACGCGGATACTTGATAATGTATTTAAAAATTGATCAAAATAAAGCTGGATATATACACCATCATACTTTACTAATGGGCGCATTTTTAAATCTTCGTCATTGAGTTGAAAACGATAATAATCGAGCCCTTCTCTCAATTCAACTTCTCGCTCAATTTTAACAGCTTTGGCTACTTCAGATCGAGATTGACCAATCACAAATGGTGCGGTATTTACGTTTTGACCAATAGAATACACGCTCACCACTCGGTCACCATCTATCCCTACCTGCATGTAGGAATGATCATCGGTTTTATACACCCACCAATCATATCCGTAAGCAGAAAGATCAACACGGGTTGGTTCTCCATACATTCCCATGACTTGTTCAGGATGTAGACCAATCAAATCAATAACGTTTTCCCCTTCTATTTCTGGTGCAGCCGTTTCAACCGCACGGTCATTTATAGTCTCATTATTTGAAACCTCTTCCTGTGCTGATTCATTTACATACTGCTCCAATAAAGGGATATATTCATCAGCGTATACAAATGCAACGATTAACACGAGAACAAATATAACTTTTTTCAGCGTCAGTTCCTCTCCTTACATCTTCAAGAGTTCGTATAGTTATTATACATGTAATGACGTGAAAATAGCCAATAAAAAAGCTATCACACCCTTTGGTGGCGACAGCTTTTCCTGGATTAATGAAGTTGATTGGAAATACGAGAAAGAGCTTGACCAGCTTGTTCATCTGTAAAGCGATACGTAGATAAATCTCCTAAAGAGACAACGCCAATAAGCTTGTTTCCTTCTACAACTGGAAGCCTTCTGATTTGATGATTGGCCATAATTTCCACAGCTTCTTCTACCGTTGATTCGCCCGATACCGTTACTAGTTTATCACTCATTACGTCGGTTACTTTACTGGAATTGGGCTTCTTTTCAGCAATACCTCGAATAACTAAGTCTCGATCAGTTATTAATCCAATTAATCGGTCTTGATCAACAATTGGAATACTACCAACGTTTAATTCTTTCATCTTTAATGCAACTTCGTATACATTATCTAACGTGGTACACGTTTCAACGTCTGTTGTCATTACATCACGAACACATTTCATAGAATCTCCTCCTTTACATTCAACGTTATTTTGCCCGTTTTTCAAAAAATCTTTCACGTTATTTACAATTTCTTGGTCTTTTCAACTGAAAATCCGGATAAACATTGCAAGTTTTATCCAATCATACTATGATGAAAATGGGAGAAATATTTGGTTTAAAGGGGGAACTGTAATGAAACTAGAAGATATGGATTTTACTGATGTAAGAGTTGATTTAGAGCATGCCGATGAGATTATGAGCCGATTTGGACTAGTGCGAGCTGGACAGTGGGATTACGAGCGGGTAACATATGATCGCAAGTTTGAAATTCAGCACCATACCTTTTATTTACGCGTACAAGGATATGCTGCTGAAGGGGACATTGGCGGCAGGCATGCGTTGATTCAATTTATGACGCCTCTGCTTGGCAAACACTATTATCCGCACGGCGTAGAATATGGAGAAGAAGAAAATTTCCCTTCTACACTGGTTGATCAATGCAAGCGAATTTTAAGCCAAATTCATTCCGAACTCCAAAGCGTTCAGGCTTCCTAATAAAAAGAGTGCTTACAATCCTGTAAGCACTCTTTTTATTGAGAAGAAATCGGAGATGAAGCATCATAACCTGCATCAAGTTCCATTTCCTGCTTCTTATCTTTTTCACGCTCTTTCTTCGCCCACCGGAAAAAGGTGTAGCCAAGAATAATCCCATATACAATCTCTTGAATAATTTTCATGATGACTCCCCCAAGCTGCTGGTCTTCTACCGGAGGCAATACGTTAAACATTTCTGGGGCTAATGCGCCCATCGCTTGAATAACATCCGGGGATACGCAAAGGGCTAAAGCATTCACCCACGCCTGCGAATCAGTATACGTGGCATATAGCGACGTATCAGCAAATATAATTAACGCGCAAGCAGGCGTTAACAACATCCCATCAGCAAAAATGTAGCCAATTTTTTTCACACCGTTTAACGTCTGGTACTCCTCCAGCTTGTTTAAAAGTGGCCACCACATGCAAAAAGAAGCTATAAACAGCAAAATGCTAATAATTGCGTGAAGCGTCATATCTGTCTTCACAGTGTCAAACACAAGCGGTATATGATAAAGAGAGAATAATCCGTTAAAGACAAGTAAAGCAATGAGCGGCTTTGTTAAAAAGTGAAACACTGGCTTAATGCCTTTTTGATGAATCAGTAATCGCGCCATCCACGGCGGTGTTCCCAGAATAAGTAAAGGTGGAATAGCTAAATAAACCAGCGCCATTTGGGCCATATGTGCACTAAACATCAAGTGCCCTAGTAAATCTAGCGGACCGCCTTTGCATATGTATAGCAGCGCCATTCCAAATACAAAAAACGCTTTTGTTTTACGATCAACTTCTTTACTTCCTTCAATTTTATATCGATACGGACCTGTGAACAATAAATAAACAACTGTCACCGCACAAATAACGAAGAAAAAATACGGACTCCATAACGCTTCGAATCCAAACATTCTTAAATTATCAATCACAATCCGTCCCTCCTTTACTCAATTGCGAATAGTACATGCTTGAAAAGAGCTAGCAAGCGCTAGCTCTTCTTTACTTACCACCAAATAATTGTAACAAATGCCCAAACCGTTATAAGTGCTACAAGCACTCCTGAATATAGAAACATCGTTGGCACTTCATGTCCTTTATGATTCATATGCATAAAGTAATAAAGCTGAAAGATAACTTGCACAACTGCTAACAAAATAATAACTGGTACGGTAAACCATCCGCTAAAGCTATCGCTCCATACGGCAAAAAAAGCTATGAGCGTAAGGAAAATCATTAACGCAAACGAGATTAACTGCATTCGCATGTCTTCAGCGTTTTTCTTCTTACGATACTGTAAGTCTACCTTTGGGTTACCTGTGTCAGAATGATTTGTTGTCATCTCTTCATCCCACCATTCCCATTAAGTATACAACTGTAAAAATAAACACCCATACAACATCAATGAAATGCCAGTATAAGCTTGCTACATAAAATTTTGGCGCATTGTATAGACTTAAGCCACGCTTTGAGTTACGGATAAGCAATGAGCCAATCCACAATAATCCAAACGTTACGTGCGCTCCGTGCGTTCCTACCAAGGCATAAAATGCAGATCCAAACGCACTGCTCGTAAACGTATGGCCTTCATGAACATAATGCTTAAACTCATAAATCTCTAATAGTAAGAAAGCGAACCCTAACAGCCAAGTAATCCACATCCAAAGCTGCATCTTCTTATAGTTAAAGTTCTTCATATGATACATTGCATATACGCTTGTTAATGAACTTGTTAATAAAATCATTGTGGCAATAAATACAAGCGTAATATCAAATAATTCTTCTGCTTTTGGGCCTGTATGCGTTGAATTTCTCAACGCTAAATACGTTGCAAACAACGAAGCAAAAAGTACGGTTTCTCCCCCAAGAAAAAGCCAAAATCCTATGAACTTATTTTTCCCTTCAAGGGTTGATTTCTCAGGCGAATCTGGAAAAGTTTCAGGCGTTAATTTTTGTTCTGCTTCCATCTTTATTTCGCCTCCTCATCAAGCAAATCTTCTTTATGAATATGATAGCCATGATCATCAATCCACGAACGGAAGAACATAGAGATAAAGGTAATCACTAATCCTATAATTCCAACTAGATCTCCCCAGCCATGGTCATTGCGGAACAAAAAGCCAAATGCTGAAACAAACAGACCAAGAGAAATAATAAACGGAATGATTGATGAGTTTGGCATATGAATATCACCAAGCGGCTCAGCAGGCGTAATGCCCTCTTTGTTTCCGGCACGTTTTTCTAACCAGAATGTGTCTAATCCACGCACAAGCGGCGTTTGTTTAAAGTTATATTCTGGAGGCGGTGATGAAATCGCCCACTCCAGCGTACGACCTTCTCCCCACGCATCGCCTTCTGCTTTTGGTCCATTGATGCTTGTTTTGATGACGTTGATAATCAGTACAATGGTTGCCAAGGCCATAAAAATGGCTCCAGCTGAGCTGATTGCATTTCCAAGATCCAAGCCCTGTCCTGGTAAAAAAGTTGCTACACGACGAGGCATACCCATTAAACCTAAGAAATGTTGAATAAAGAACGTTAAGTGGAAACCGATAAAAAACAGCCAAAACGTAATCTTGCTAAGCGTTTCATTAAGCATACGCCCAAACATTTTCGGCCACCAAAACGTGGCTCCTGCAAATAGAGCGTACACAACTCCACCTACAATAACGTAGTGAAAGTGAGCAACAACGAAATACGTATCATGGAACTGATAGTCTGCTGGTGCCGCAGCAAGCATAACACCTGTTACACCACCGATAACAAACGATGGAATAAACGCTACAGAGTACAGCATTGGTGATGTAAATTCAATGCTTCCTCCCCAAAGTGTAAACAACCAGTTAAAAATCTTAATTCCTGTCGGTACAGCAATTGCCATCGTCGCTACTGCGAAAATTGCATTTGCGATTGGTCCAAGGCCTGTTGTAAACATATGGTGAGCCCAAACCATGAATCCTAAAAACCCAATCAGCACTGTTGCAAATACCATAGAAGAGTATCCGAACAGTCTTTTTCTTGCAAACGTCGGTAAAATTTCTGAAAAAACTCCAAAGGCCGGTAAGATTAGTATGTATACTTCTGGATGTCCGAAAATCCAAAATAAGTGTTCCCAAATAATTGTGTTTCCACCCATCGTTGGATCAAAGAAATTCCCACCAAACAAGCGATCAAAAATCATTAAAAATAATCCAACAGTTAAAGCAGGAAATGCAAATAAAATAAGTGCTGATGCCACAAACGTAGTCCACGTAAAGAGGGGCATTCTCATGTAAGTCATACCAGGTGCTCTCATGTTAATAATTGTAACAAGAAAGTTAATACCCGCAATCAGCGTTCCAGCACCGGAAATTTGCAGACCTAATGCGTAAAAATCAATTCCGTGTGTAGGCGATGCTAGTGATAGTGAAGCGTATGATGTCCAGCCTGCATCAGGTGCTCCACCTCCTATAAACCAGCTTAAGTTTAGAAACAATCCACCAAAAGCAAATAGCCAAAAGCCAAGTGCGTTTAAAAATGGAAACGCTACGTCACGAGCGCCAATTTGAAGTGGCACAACTGCGTTCATTAGCGCAAACAACAGCGGCATAGCTGCTAAGAAAATCATCGTTGTGCCGTGCATTGTTAAGATTTCATTATATGTTCCCATCGCGACAAAGTTATTTTCAGGAATAGCCAGTTGAATTCGAATAAAAAGTGCTTCGATTCCTCCAACTATGAAGAAAAAACCTCCCGCAATTAAATACAAAATGGCGATTTTTTTATGGTCAACGGTTGTTAAGTAGTCCCATATTGTCGCCCCTATACCCCTTTTTTGAGTGAGCGTACTCATAGCTAGACCTCCCCTTTTGAAAGCTAATTACCGTTTATTTTTCTTTCAGCTCCAATAAATACTCGGTTAGCTGATCGACTTGTTCATCTGTTAAGTCAGGATATGTATTACTCATTTTGTTTCCTGGCTTAATTTCTTCAGGGTTTTTGAGCCATTGTTTTAAATTTTCTTCATTATGTTCTAAAACACCTGCAATACGCTCACGATCTGCAAATCCAGCTAGATTTGGAGCCTGACGCGCTTGTTCTGGTCGACCATCCTGCGCTTCAACAGCGTGACAGCCAATACAGCTTTCTGTAAAGATTTCCTCTCCCGCTTTTGCTGAAGCTGTCGATACGTCTGGTTTTACATCTTTAATATCGCTAACCCATGTATCAAACTCTTCACTTGGAAGGGCTTTAACTTTGAAATCCATATAGGCGTGAGATGGACCACATAGCTCTGCACACTTCCCATAAAAAAGACCGTTAGCGCTTTCAGCCTTTTCTGAATCAAACACAAGCCAAAACTTGTTCTCATTCTCTGTATTCGTATCTACTTTTCCGCCCACTGAAGGAATCCAAAAGGAGTGTTTGACATCTGAGGCTTTCACGTTAAAATACACTTTTGTATCTGTTGGTACAACAAGATCTTGGGATGTAATGATTTTTTGGTTTGGGTATTCAAACTCCCACCAATACAAGTTAGCTCTTACATTGACGACAATTGCGTCTTCCTTTTCCATTCCTTTCACATCAGCTAATTTAAACGTATCAGCTACTGTGGGAACTGCTAGGATGACAAGTAGAATAATAGGAATAACAGTCCAAAGAATTTCTAACTTGTGGTTTCCTTCTACTTGTTTTGGAATCACATCTTCCTCACCTTTGCGGCGTTTAAAACGCACAACTACATACACAAAGATGATTGCAACAACAATAATTACAAGAACCATAATTGCTGTACTAAGCAGCATAAGTGAATACTGCTTTTCTGCCACTTCACCTGCAGGACGAAGCGTTGATAAAAAAGGCTCTCCGCAGCCAGCTAATAGCACGGCTACCAGACTAAACAACGATAAAACACGAAAGTTTAATCGCCATTTTCTCATAGCTTTTTCAACCTCTCTTTCATGGACGTGATTTTCTTATTCATAACAGAAGCTGCTATGAATAAACTTTCTTCCTTCTATGATAAATTCTAGATTAGAAGAAATCCCCTGTATTTAAATTTTTATGTAGGACTACGGTGTCTAGGAGCTCGTTACGCAAAATAGATGACTTCTTAGCGGCCTCTTTAGGTAAGCATATGTTGTTGAAGCAGTGGTATGAAGAATCCGTTTACAGTTTTGACATCACAAAAATCATCTATTCACAAATATTTCACATTTGTTTTAGATTTCTGAAATCTTACAGCCTGATGCATGAACATGTAAAGATGTAAATTACTATATTTCTCCTGTTTATTAAAGCATATTTTGGAAAGTTTATGTGAAATTTTTTTGAAATAAATATGGATTTTTTTTGTCACCTTGTACAAAACCCTATCTTATACTTGATTATTGTATACTATTATAAGTAGAATAAGGTGTTGTATCTTGTCGAATGAGTTTAATAACTTATCTTTCTAGCAATACAACCTTACACTTTCTACCATTATAACAAATGAATACATGCTTATGGGAGTTTATTCGAACTTTTTCAACGAAACCTTAAACTAGTAAGTCATGTACTTCCATTCGTCTTCCTGTCTAAAGGAAACGTTTAGCGGACTAATTATCATACTTTAGGAAGGTGAATACATTGAAACGTGGATTAAAAGGGCTTTCTGTTATTGTAACGTTAGCAATGCTCCTGATTTTACTTGGGGGAGCACTTGTAACCAAAACTGGATCAGGAGATGGCTGTGGCGACTCTTGGCCTCTATGTAACGGTGAATTGATTCCCAGCAACATAACATTTGAACTCGTCATTGAACTTAGTCACAGACTTGTATCAGGTGCTTCAGGCATCTTAGTACTTTTACTCTGTGTGTGGGCTTGGATTGCACTAGGACATATTCGTGAAGTAAGACCACTTGCTTTTATCTCGTTTTTCTTCTTAGTGCTACAAGCGTTAATCGGTGCTGCTGCGGTTATGTGGGGACAATCAGATGCCGTACTTGCACTACATTTTGGAATTTCACTTATTTCATTTGCATCTGTTCTCCTATTAACTCTCATCATTTTTGAGGTAGATAAGAAGTTTGATGCTGATAGCGTCGTCATTGGTTCAACGATGAAAAAACATATTTATGGATCTATTCTTTATACGTACGTTGTCGTCTATACAGGAGCGCTAGTACGCCATAAAGAAGCAAGCTTAGCTTGTCCCGATATTCCGTTCTGTTCCAATGCAGCTGGCTGGTTACCAGGTGATATTAACCAATGGATTCAAATGGGACACCGAACTGCTGCAACCTTAATTTTCGTTTGGATTTTAATTGCGTTTATTCACGCGTTTAAGCACTACCGTGACCAGAAGAATATTTATTATAGTTGGCTAATTGCTTTAGTGTTAGTAACAATGCAGGCCATTTCAGGTATGTTAGTTGTTGTTACTCGCCTAAACTTAGGACTAGCTTTAGCCCACGCACTAATTATTTCTCTATTATTTGGGGTCTTAAGTTACTTGACACTTCTTGCTACTCGCAGTAAAAGAACAAAATAAAAAGTACGAGCAGACATTCTGCTCGTACTTTTTTTAGCTTTCGAATTCAACAAGTAAGTCTCCAGGTTGAATAGCATCTCCGCTTCCTACATGAATATTTTTCACAACACCATCAAATGGTGCCTGCACCGTTGTTTCCATTTTCATTGCTTCTGTAATCATGAGATGATCACCTTTTGATACTTTATCGCCTTTTTCAACGATAACGCGAATGACCGTTCCAGGCATAGACGCTCCAATTTGATTTGGATTTGTTAGATCTGCCTTCATCTTTGATACAACCGTCGTCTTCACGCTTTCGTCTTTAATGACTACTTCACGAGGCTGACCATTTAGTTCAAAGTAAATTGTACGATTACCGTCAGCTTGTGCTTCTCCAATTGATACAAGGCGAACGATTAACGTCTTCCCTTTTTCAATCTCAATTTCAGCTTCTTCTCCAAGACGCATTCCATATAAGAAAGTAGCCGTATCAAGTACCGAAATGTCACCATATTGCTCAACCGCTTTGTGATAATCCATAAATACTTTTGGATATAAAGCATATGCCAAGGCATCAAAGCTTGTAACTTGACGTCCTAACTCGTGGAATAGCTTTTCCTTAAGAGCATTAAAATCAACATCTTCTAACAGCTCACCCGGACGCACCGTAATTGGCTTTTTACCTTTTAAAATAATTCGTTGAAGCTTTTCAGGGAATCCACCGTGTGGTTGACCTAAATAGCCCTCAAATAGTTCAATAACTGAATCAGGGAAGTCTAATGATTCACCACGTTCAAATAGCGTTTCTTCCGTTAAATTGTTTTGAACCATAAACAGCGCCATGTCCCCTACCACTTTGGAAGAAGGCGTTACTTTGACAATGTCACCAAATAACTCATTCACACGTGAATACATGTCTTTTACTTCATCCCAGCGGTTTCCAAGACCAACTGCTTTCGCCTGCTGTTGAAGGTTGCTATATTGACCACCCGGCATTTCATGAACATAAACTTCCGTATGCGGAGCATTCATGCCACTTTCAAAGTCTTGGTAGTACTTGCGTACATCTTCCCAATAGTAAGATAGCTGTTCAAGGTTTTGAATGTCCAGCTTCGGCTTACGCTCGGTCCCTTCTAAAGCATAATATAATGAATTGGCGCTTGGTTGCGACGTTAAGCCTGCCATTGCGCTTACTGCTACGTCCACAATATCAACGCCTGCTTCAATTGCTTTGGCATATGTTAGAATACCGTTTCCGCTTGTATCATGCGTATGAAGATGAATTGGAATATCCACCGTTTCTTTTAATGCAGACACTAAGTCATAAGCAGCTTGAGGCTTTAATAATCCTGCCATATCCTTGATTCCTAAAATATGTGCCCCGGATTGCTCTAATTCTTTCGCAAGGTTTTTGTAGTACGTTAAGTCATATTTGCGGCGAGATGGATCTAAAATATCTCCCGTATAGCACATTGATGCTTCGGCAATCTTACCTGTTTGTCGTACGGAATCAATGGCTAACGTCATACCCTCAACCCAGTTTAAGCTATCAAAAATTCGGAACACGTCAATTCCAGCATATGCTGATTTCTCAACAAATTCTTTAATTACGTTATCCGGATAGTTTTTATACCCTACGGCGTTTGATGCACGAAGAAGCATTTGGAATAAGACATTTGGCGCCTCTTGGCGTAGCGTTAACAAACGATCCCAAGGATCTTCTTTCAAAAAGCGATACGCTACATCAAACGTCGCTCCTCCCCACATTTCAAGAGAAAACAAATCCGGTAATAGTCTTGCTGTTGGATTAGCAATTTGTTTTAAATCGTTCGTACGTACACGCGTTGCTAGTAAAGACTGATGCCCATCTCGGAATGTTGTGTCTGTTAAAAGAACTTCTTTACGCTCTTTTACCCAGTTAACAAGCCCTTCAGCACCCTGTTCATCTAAAATTTGCTTCGTTCCATTTGGCACTGGCGTTGATAAATCTAGCTGAGGAACGCGAGGTTTTGTGAAAATTGGTTTTTTCTTTTCAGCTACCCCAGGGAAACCATTAACCGTTACGTTTCCAATGTATGTTAGCATTTTAGTACCACGGTCTTTACGCTTAGGAAATACAAATAGCTCTGGCGTAGTATCGATAAAGGACGTATCATACGCTCCCGTTAAGAACTTTTCATGCTTTACCACGTTCTCAAGGAACGGAATGTTTGTTTTAATACCACGAATTCGAAATTCTTTTAAGTTACGAACCATTTTGGACGCCGCTTGATCAAACGTTAAGGCCCACGTTGTTACTTTTACAAGAAGAGAATCATAGTAAGGCGTGATGACTGCTCCTTGGAAGCTGTTGCCCGTGTCAAGACGCACGCCAAAGCCACCGCCTGAACGGTACGCCATAATCTTACCCGTATCTGGCATAAAGTTGTTTAGTGGATCTTCTGTTGTTACACGAGATTGAATAGCATAACCATGCGTGATAATCTCTTCTTGCTTCGGTATTGCAACAACATTACTATGAAGGTCATAGCCATCCGCAATTAGAATTTGAGATTGAACGATATCAACACCTGTAATCATTTCTGTAATTGTGTGCTCCACCTGTACGCGAGGGTTTACTTCAATAAAGTAAAACTCTTTACCTGATACTAAGAACTCTACAGTACCCGCATTTATGTAGTTTACATTATCCATCAGCTGTACCGCAGCATCACAAATTTGATCACGCAGCTCTTCGCTTAGCGACAAGCTTGGTGCAACTTCTACTACCTTTTGGTGACGACGCTGTACTGAACAATCACGCTCATACAAATGAACAACATTTCCACTGTGATCCCCTAAAATTTGAACTTCAATATGCTTTGGGTTTTCAACAAGCTTTTCGACATATACCTCGTCGCTTCCAAAGGCTGCTTTTGCTTCAGACTTAGCACGTTCATACGATTCCGCTAGGCTTGCTTCATTGCGAACGACGCGCATGCCACGACCGCCTCCACCTAACGCCGCTTTAATCATGAGGGGGTACCCGTGCTGTGCAGCAAATTCTTTTGCTTCATCTAATGAATCAATTGGTCCATCCGTTCCTGGAATGACAGGGATATTAGCTTGAATTGCTTGATGACGAGCTTTTACTTTATCTCCAAACATATCTAAATGCTTAGACTTTGGCCCAATAAAAATAATGCCCTCTTCTTCACAACGTTTCGCAAATTGGATATTTTCTGACAAAAAACCATAGCCAGGGTGTATTGCGTCAACATCATGTAGCTTTGCCGTTTTAATAATATCTTCGATGTCTAAATATGCATCGATTGGTTTTTTGCCCACACCAACCAAATACGCTTCATCTGCTTTGTATCGATGATAGGAACCTGCATCTTCTTTTGAATAAATTGCCACCGTTCGAATATTTAGCTCCGTACAAGCTCGAAATACTCGAATTGCGATTTCTCCACGATTTGCAACTAGTACTTTTTTTATTTTTTTAGTTACCAGACTCACATCGAATTCTCCCTTCAATCTTTATATAAACTTCAATATATAGCAAAATTGGATAAAAGAAAAGCAAAAATGAACGGAAAGTTATAAATTAACCGTTCATTTTTGCTTTTTTGAGATGATATATATACCCGAATGTTAAGATAAGTCAGGATTAGCATTATTCGGATAAGAAACAACGTTATTCGCTTTTTTGCTACTTTTTTCTTGATAGTTCACAAAGAACGAAATATTAACAACAATCCCCATGGCAATCATTAAACTTAGCAGTGATGATCCACCGTAACTAATAAACGGAAGCGTTACGCCGGTAATCGGAATAAGACCGGTTAAGCCACCCAGATTAATAAACGCTTGAATTCCAAGCATGGTCGCTACACCTATGCAAATAAGGCTAGCAAAAGGGTCCTTTGAGCGTTTGGCAAGTGTCAGAATGCGATAGATTAAAAAGCCTAGTAAACCTAAAACGAGAAATACGCCAAAGAATCCAAGTTCTTCTGCAATAACCGCCATAATAAAGTCGGTATGTGACTCTGGAAGATAGCCATACTTCTGCACGCTTTCACCAAGTCCAAGCCCTTTTAACCCTCCAGAACCGATAGCTAAGTAAGAGTTTACAAGCTGATATCCTTCACCTTGTGCGTATTTAAAAGGATCCGATGCTCCTGTAAAACGTCCGATACGATTTTCAGTCACTTGCCCTGTTAATACACCAATCGTTCCCATAATGGTCAGCATGACAAGCCCTAATAAAATAAGCTTAAAAAATGTTTTTCGAGATATTCCCGAACATAGCATGATTGCAACTGCTATCATTAAAATAATGAGGCCTGTCCCAAGGTCTGGTTGAATCGCTACGAATATAAAGATACCCATTGTTAACCCAATTGGCCCAATAAAAGCACGCTTAATATCATTTATGTATTCTTGACGTTTTCCTAACACAAGGGCTAAATATAAAATAACCGTTAACTTTGCAAACTCAGCGGGCTGCAAGCTTGCTCCAGCTAACTTTAGCCAACTTTGAGCGCCTCCTGCCGTATGCCCCATTAAAAACACAAGCCCTAAAAGACCAAATGTACCAAGTACAGCTATAGGTAACAGCTTTTGATATAGCTTGTACGGGAATAAAATGGTTGCTAAAAATACGAATCCAGCAATGATAAGCCAACCTTTTTGTTTGCCATAGAAAAAATCGCTATCCTGCCCATACCGCGTAATACTCGTAATCATGCTGGAGCTATATACCATTACAAGGCCAATTGTACAAAGCAACGCAATGGTAATAATGATAGAATAATCATAGTGCTTAAAGATTTTTTTTAGCATAAACCTCTTCCTTTAAACGTTAATAAGTGATGCCTTTACTCATTTTACTATACATTATCTACTTTCGCTTTTCTCACGTAAGAATGTAAACGAGCTGTAACAAAAAACTCAAACTATCCATCTAATAGTTTGAGTTTCACCGTGTGTGTTATTTTTTTGTAAATGCTTCATGCAGTGCAGAAAGTTCACGCTCAAGTCGATCTAGCAATGTTTTTCCGACATGCTCATCAATTAAATTTAAACGAACTGCAAAATCAATTTCTCTTGATAAACCAAACATTTGTGTATCTAAAACCTCTTCGTAAAGAGGACATTGTGGCATTGTTAAGTTATCCATTTGAACTTGAATTAATTGCAAAATCTTATCTGCATCAGCTTTTAACAATGCATAAGCTTTTTCACGATGATCTATCATTGTCTCAGGCGTCAAACTCAATCCCTCCGTTTCCGAGCGATTACCTAATCTATCTTTTAATAGTAAGGTTTTACTCGTAAAAAAGCAAGAACTAACATGCATGTCATCAGACCTACGAATTCTCTTACAAATTACGTGTACTATTCATCGCAACTCTCGCTTTATTAATATAGATTTATTATAGCACATTCTATTTTAGTACTTCTACCAAAATCCTGAGTATGGATGACAAATTACAAGAAAGCGCTTATACTTTTACCAAGGAGGCGTTTTTATGAATTCAATTATTTCGCTACATGGGAAAGTGCGTTACCCCCTCACGTTAGATCCTGGAGTTTGGATTTTTGATGATCGAAAAGTAGACTTAACTACTTTTTTTGATACTGAGGTCGAAAACGTAGATGAAAATGAACAATATACGAAGACTGTTTCAAAACATTGGGATCGAGAAATCCAAGAAGGTGCCGTATTCCCACCAACTTTAAAAACAGAAAAGAAATACGAAAAACAAAAGCTATTGAACGGTACGTTCGGTATCTCCTTTGCTCCTTTTTTAAAGAACGCTGAGCCTCTAGAAGAGGCAACCGCAGTTACGCTTGTAACAGCTAATGAATCCGTTAGCTACTCATTAGAAGAGGCTAAAACGCTTATTTTTGGCTTTAGTAAAAACGGAAAACCTTTAACTAAAGATGGACCTGTACACGTTTATGAATGCGATGGCTCTAACCGTGACAAGCCGCTTACGTACTTAAAAGAAATTATTATTACATAATGAACGAGCGCGCAGAGAGGAAAAGCTGCGCGCTCATTTTTTTCCACTTATAAAATATCAGCAGCTAGCTGTGCGAGACCTGAACGCTCTCCTTTAACAAGCCTTACATGACCTGATATTTTCTGTTCTTTAAATTTTTCAACTACATATGTTAACCCATTATTGTATTCATCAAGATATGGATGATCTATTTGAGCAGGGTCACCCATTAACACAATTTTACTCTTTTCACCAACGCGCGTTAAAATGGTTTTAACCTCATGCTTTGTTAAGTTTTGTGCTTCGTCAATGATGATAAATTGTTCTGGTATACTTCTTCCCCTAATATAGGTAAGGGCTTCTACCTCAATTGAACTAAGGCCTGCTAGGATAGCATCCAGTTCCCCAGGTTTTTTTGTGTTAAATAAATATTCTAAATTATCATAAATTGGCTGCATCCATGGTCGAAGCTTTTCTTGCTTTTCACCCGGTAAAAACCCTAAGTCTTTTCCTACCGGTACAATTGGACGTGCAACCAACAACTTCTTAAAGCAGCCCAAGTCTTCCGTTTGCATTAAACCCGATGCTAAAGCTAATAAGGTTTTACCCGTTCCAGCTTTTCCGATGAGCGTGACAAGCTGGACATCGTCTCGTAAGAGCAGTTCGAGCGCCATAATTTGTTGAACATTTCGCGGCTTAATTCCCCAAATATGGTCATATTCAAAGAGAAGCTTTTTTACTTTTGTAGCGGTCTGATCGACGATTCCAATAGCAGAACCTGAACCTCCAAATGCATCTTTCATAACGAGAAATTGATTTGGGAAAAATGGATGATTTGCGATCTGAGAAGTGAGAATTTCACCGTTTTCATAAAAATGATTTAACACTTCTCTTGGGATATATACTTCCACAAATCCCGTATATATACTGTTAAATTCGACAACACGATCGCTTAAAAAATCCTCTGCTTTCAAACCGATAGCATCAGCCTTCACGCGTACCAATACATCTTTACTAACAAGAATGACTTCACGGCCGTCTTCCTTGTTTTCCTCTTCGAGCGACAAATTTTTTGCGACCGCTAAAATACGATTATCATTCGTTTTCTCTACAAAAATCTCTTGTAATTGATGAAACGAACGGTGATTGAGCTCGATCCGTAAATGTCCACCATTTTCCAAAGGGATTTTCTCATGTAATTTACCGTGTTGACGCAAGTTATCAATGAGCTTTGATACTTGTCTCGCATTCCTTCCAACCTCATCCATATTTCTCTTTTTCGAATCTACTTCTTCTAATACTACAGCTGGTATTACAACTTCATTATCATCAAATGAAAAGATTGAATGCGGATCTTGCAATAACACATTTGTATCTAAAACGTAGATTTTCCCCAACAATTCAGCCTCCTACTCCATTTGGTTTCCAGTTAAGGAGTGTAACAAGGAATCCATTCACTTTTATCTTATGTAAACCGCACGCGTGAAGTTCGAGTAAATGAACGGACCATTTGCTTTAAATATATGAACATATGCATAAAGATAGAAGAACTATTGAAAACTAAACACAAATTGCTACAAAAAATGAGCCATTACCAAAGGAGGTATCTCCCCAATGAAAAAAGGATTACTTATTGCTAGCTTAGCTTGTTTTACAATAGCAGGTTGTAACAATAATCAATCCCAGATTGAAGAAGGACAAAAAACAGACCGCATCGTTCAGGTGAAAAACTCAACGCCTGAAACTGAAACAAAACTCTCTGCTAGGCAAATTTCTCAGCATCTTGTAAGCTTAGCAACAAGCGCTCCAAACGTAAATGATGCTACTGCTATTGTGTTAGGAAAATATGCAATCGTTGGTATTGATGTAAATAACGAAATTGATCGCTCCGAAGTAAGTTCGATTAAGTATACGGTAGCAGAAAGCCTAAAAGCAGACCCATACGGAGCAAATTCCGTTGTCATTGCTGATCCTGATACCGTAACGCGCTTAAAAGAAATTGCGAGAGAAATCAGACGTGGTCGACCAGTTACAGGCTTTTTAGATGAGCTTGCTGCCATCGTAAACCGCGTCATGCCAGAAGTAGCGGAAGAGATTCGCCGCAACCCAGAACCTACCAAAACAAATGATGAAAAGTTAAACAATGAGGAGCAGCAACAATTACGAGACAAGCAAGAAAAACAATCAAATGGTCACCTTCAAAAGAACGAATAAAGAATAGACAAGCTTAGTTCACGCTAAGCTTGTTTTAATGCGCTCATTACCTGTTTATCTAATTTAGAAGCAGCTACTGGATCATATGTTTTTTCATAAGTCGGATTGGTAGAGATTTTAGATCCATAGAACATAACGTCTCTTACTTCTTTTATGCTTACTTCAATCAGCGTCAGCTTAATTGGAACGTTTTCCATTCTCTCTTTGACAACAATTGCACTGCCTTTAATCGCATAGCAAGATTCATTTGCAATCAAATTCACAACAACATCTTTACACTGCGAAATGTCTTTAACCATTCGGGATTTGCTTGCGACAGCAAAACGGATGATTTGATTGGTTGGAGCATAAATCCATGAAATGGCACTCACATTTGGTCCTTTTGTTTCATAATCAACGGTTGAAATTGTTACAAAACGTTCTGCTTGTAGCTCTTCGTACAGTGCTTCGACTAAACTGGATTCAACTTCATTTGCCATTTATATCCCTCCTCCCGTTTATGTATACTTACTTGTTTTCTAGACAAAGAATCTGTTTACCTGCTTACTTTTCCTTGTTTTCAAAACTTTTACATTGTTTAAATAACGACTAAATACATTTTACAACTTTATAAACAATGCACTTTGGGCTAGAATGTTGTATAGAGAAAACGAGGTGAGATAGATGAGAGTAAAATGTGTCCTATGTGATAAAATTGAATCAATTGAGGATGAAACGCTTGTAGCAAAAAGACTTCGTAATCGTCCTATACATACATATATGTGCAATGAATGCTCAGAACGTATTGAAGAGCGTACAAAAGAACGAATTGCTACCGGAAACTTTAAGCTATATCAATCCAAGCAGACGGAGGAGGACTGGTAAGCATGATTTATAAAGGAATGGTTGTAGGAGTAATAAGTGGCACTGTGCTAGGTTTGGTCTTAAAATGGCTGGAGCAGCTGATGTCTAAAAAGGTTTATACACTCTTATTAAACGTCGATTTCATTCCCATTATAGGAGACATCAAATGGCCTGAATGGGTGGAGTTTGTGTTTCACCTAGTCATTGCAGTCATTATAGGGATTGTTTTTATGTGGATACAAAATCGATTTCGTCACTTATCGTCAGGTAGCATGCTTGTTATAGCCTTTCTCTTAACTTTACCTACCATTCCTTTATATTTCCCTCTTACAGCTTTAGCCATTAAAGCTACCCCGCGTATCGATGACATGGGGGCTTTCTTCTATTGGACGGCGGGACATATTCTTTTTGCCCTGTCTTTATGGATAGGTAGCTTCATTTATAAAAGAGTTTGGGACATAACAAAATGATTGCTTCTAA